>NZ_JBDJPF010000020.1:0-99608 GCF_054957865.1 Streptomyces xingningensis | reverse complement strand
GAACGTAAGAGCTTCGTTTAGTGAAATAGAGATGCGAGCGGTGAAGATCTCGGTGGGGGGGGGGGGGGGGGTCTGGGGGGGGGGGGGGGGGGGTGGCGGCGACTGGGGCTTCGGGGGGGGTGCGTGGTAAAAGCGCCCCCAGCGGCCCATCGGGGGGGGTGCGGGGGTGAACCCCCCGCCACCCGCCCCTTCGCCGTCCGTCCTCAGCCTCCGGACGGACCGAAGCTTTCGGACGGATCGAAGCCTCCGGACGGACCGGGCAGCTCGGCCCGCCCGGCGCGGTCATGCCACGCCCGCGCCGCCGCCAGCCCCGCGCCATACAGGGCCAGCACCACCGCCAGCAGCGCGTAATAGACCGGCGGCAGCGCCGACATGGAGAGCACCGGCCCCAGCGGCGACAGCGGCAGCAGCAGTCCCACCACCGCCAGCCCGGTGACCGCCACCCGCACCGGACCGGGCGCCCGGCCCTCCGCCGCATGCCTGCCGGCCCTCAGCAGCAGCATCACCATCGCCTGTGTCAGCAGGTTCTCCGTGAACCACCCGGCGTGGAAGGCGACCTGCCCCCGCTCCTCGCCCAGCGACCGCACGGCCAGCGCCAGCACCCCGAAGGTCGCCAGGTCCGCCGCCGCGTTCAGCACCCCGAAGCCCGTCACAAAGCGCACCAGCGCCCGCGGCCGCAGCACCGTGGGGCGCAGCCGGGCCGCCGGGGCCGGGCGGTCGAAGGCGAGGGCGAGCTGTGCGGCGTCGAAGCACAGGTTCTGCACCAGCACCTGGGCCGGGAGCATCGGCAGGAAGGGCAGCAGCAGCCCGGCCGCCAGCATCGCGATGACATTTCCGAAGTTGGACGACAGGGTGATCCGCAGATAGGCGGCGATATTGCCGGTGCTGCGCCGCCCCGCGTCGATCGCCCGGTCCAGGGCGGTGAGGTCCTTGGCGGCGAGCACCACATCGGCCGCCTCGCGCGCCACATCCACTCCGTCGCGCGGGCAGATCGCCACATCGGAACCGTCCAGCGCGACAAGGTCGTTGACCCCGTCGCCGAGGAAGCCGGTCGCATGGCCGCCGGCCCGCAGGGCGCGCACAATGCGGGCCTTGTGCTCGGGGGTGCACCGGGCGAAGACCGTGGTGCGGGCGGCGAGTTCGGTCAGTTCCGGCCGGCCCATGCCGTCGATGCGGCCGGCGGTGATCACCTCGCCCGGTTCCAGGCCCAGTTCACGGCAGACCCGGGCGGCCGTGCCGGGGTGGTCTCCGGTGAGTACCTTGACGGTGATCCCGCGCTCCGCGAGCACCGCGAGCGCCTCGGCGGCGGTGGGTGCCACGGCGTCGCGCAGCGCCACAAAGCCGGTGAAGGTCAGGTCGCGCTCGTCGATCTGGGTGTACGGGCGGTTGCGGGCGGGTCGTTCGGCGCGGGCCACCGCGAGCACCCGCAGTCCGTCCGCCGCGAGCTCCCCGGCCTGCCCGGCCAGCCGCTCGCGGGTGGCGGCGTCGAGGGCACAGCGCTCCAGCACCTCCTCGGGGGCGCCCTTGACGACCAGGGTGTGCACATTCGCCAGCCCGAACCGGGGGGAGCCGGTCCGGCGGAGGACGGCGGTGGCCAGCCGGCGCCCCGGGCCGCACGGCAGGGCGGCGACGCCCTCGTACTCCTCGCCGTCCTCGAGTTCCGCTTCGGCCGCGTCGAGGACCGCCTCGTCCAGGGCGTCGGGGGTGGGCAGTTCGGCGAGCTGGAGCGTCCACAGGGCGTTGCGGGCGGCCCAGCGCAGCACCTCGGGGTCCGGCCGGCCGTCCGCGTCCAGGGCGCGGTCGAAGACGGGCCGGTCCTGGGTGAGGGTGCCGGTCTTGTCGACGCACAGCACGTCCATGGCGCCGAGGTCGTGCAGCGCGGGCAGGCGCCGGACGATGACCTCGCCGCCGCGGGCGAGCAGTGCCGCGCTCCGGGCCAGTGCGGCCGTCACCACCACGGGCAGCATCTCGGGGGTCAGACCGACCGCCACCGCAACGGCGAAGGGCAGCGTCTCCAGTCCGCGCCCGCGCAGCAGCGCGTCGAAGATCAGCACCAGCGGCGCGGTGAGCAGCATGAACCGGATCAGGGTCCAGGCGATGCCATTGACGGACCGGTCGAACGGGCTCCGCCGTTCCCGCGGACGGGCCCGGCCGCCGGAGAAGGCGCCGGACAGCAGGGTGTCCGCGCCGGTGGCGACGACGACTCCGGTGCCGCTGCCGGAGACCACGCTGCTGCCCTGGAAGCACAGGTGCGGCCGGTCGAATCCGCCGGGGGTGTTCTCCTCGGCGGCTCTCCGGCGGGCCGGGATGGTGCGCAGCGGGCCGTCGTCCGGTACCTGCTTGCCGACCGGGGCGGACTCGCCGGTCAGCGGCGCCTGGTGGACGGTCAGGCCGGTCGCGCGCAGCAGGCGCAGGTCGGCCGGGACCAGGTCGCCGGGGCCGAGCAGGACGACATCGCCCGGCACCAGCTGATCGACGGGGAGTTCGCGGGTCACCGGCGGTGCCAGGTCGCAGGCCCGGCGCCGCACGGTCGCCGTGGTGGCGACCAGTTCGCGCAGCGCGGCCGTGGCGCGGTCGGCGCGGTGTTCGCCGGTGGACCGCAGCACACAGCTGACCAGCACCAGGACGGCGATCACACAGGCGGTGCCCCAGGAGGTGAGGGCCGCCGAGATCAGGCCGAGGCCGATGAGGACGGCGGTGAAGGGGTCGCGGAGGCTGCGGGCGAAGCGGCGGGGCCAGGGGTCGGTCCGGTGGCCGGGGAGGACGTTCTCGCCGTAGTGCGCCAGCCGTTCCTCGGCCCGTTCCTCCACCAGCCCGCGCGGTCCGCTGTCGAGTGCGCGCAGTACTTCCAGGGTGGTGCCGCCGGTGCGGACGGCCCGTGGCCCGGCGGAGCCGGGGGCCGCCTGGCCGGCCTCAGGCGCCCAGGCCACGGAGGCGCCCGGCGCCGACGGGTGCACCGGCGCCGCGCCGGCGGTCGGAGAGCTGGCCGACCATGAGGCGGACGATGGTCACCACATCGGGGTCGTCCACCAGATACACCACCCGGCGCCCCTCGCGCCGGGACCGCACCAGTCCCGCGAGCTTCAGCTTGGCCAGGTGCTGGCTGATCGCGGGCAGTGCGCCACCGACCCGCTCGGCCAGCCCGCTCACATCGCTCTCGCCCTGGGCCAGGGCCCAGACCAGATGCAGCCGCGCCGGTGAGGCGAGCAGCCCGAAGGCGGCGGCGGCCTCGGTCAGCACCTCCGCCGACGGGTCGGCGGGGCGTTCGACGACCCCCTCGAAGCTCTCGAATCTGCCGACGCCTGCCGCCACTGTCGTTCTCCCGTCCCTGTCGGACATCCCTACGTCCGGGAAGAAGCCCGGGAACGACCAGTCTAGGCAACGGCGCCAGAACCACCGTGTGAACACATGATCGATTCGATGGGGATGGCAAACCAGCCGTGACCCATCCCAGTGGTGTGCCCCCCGGCACCGCACAGTGGCCCACCGGCAACCGACCGGTGAGCCACTGACCTGCCCTACTGCCCTATGCGCGCACCAGCCGGGGGCTCCTCGCCGCCGCGATCGTCACCAGCGCCGCCACCGCCAGCAGGCCGCCCAGCCACAGCGCCCCCGACAGCGACACGGCGTCCACCGCCCGGCCGCCCAGCAGCGCCCCCAGCGAGATCGCCACATTGAAGACGGCGACAAACAGTGCCGACGCCGCCTCCCGCGCCTGCGGTGCCATCGTCAGCAGCCAGGTCTGGGTACCGACCGACACCCCGCCGTATGCCAGCCCCCACACCACCAGCAGCCCGGTGGCCGCCACCGTGCCACCGGCCCCGGAGACCAGCGGCACCACCGCACCCAGCACCGCCGCGATCACCAGCAGCAGTCGGCGGGGGTGCCGCGTCGCGGCCGCCCCGGCGAGGAAGTTGCCGGCCACCCCGGCCACCCCGTAGACCAGCATCAGCACGCTGATCATCCCGGCGTCCGTGCCCGGCACCCGCTCCAGCGCGGGCCGGACAAAGGTATAGCCCGCGAAGTGCCCGCTCACCAGCAGCAGGACGACCAACAGCCCCACCCGCACTCGCGCATCGCGCACCAGCCCCCGCACCGCCCGGAACGGAGCCGCTTCCTCCGCCGGCAGCGGCGGCAGCAGCACGGCCAGCGCCACCGTCACGACCGTCGCCAGCGCCCCCATCACCACAAACGGCGCCCGCCAGCCGCCCGCCTCACCGATCAGCGCGCCCGCCGGCACCCCCAGCACCGATGCCACCGCGATCCCGCTGAACACCACCGAGGTGGCGGGCCCCACGGACTTCTCCGGCACCAGCCGCACGGTCAGCAGCGGCGCGATCGCCCACACCCCGCCGATGGACACTCCCACCAGCACCCGCAGTCCCACCAACACCGCGATGTTCATGCTGACGGCCGACAGGAAGTTCGCCGCGGCCAGCAGCCCCATCAGACCCACCAGCACCCACCGCCGGTCGAACCGCCCCGCCACCCCGGTGAGCAGCGGCGCCGCCACCGCCGCCACCAGCCCCGGAACCGTCATGGTCAGCCCCGCCGTACCGTCCGACACATGCAAGGCCGAACCGATCGGGCTGAGCAGCCCGATCGGCAGCATCTCGGTGGTGACCACCGAAAAGATCCCGGCCGCCACTGCCAGGACGGCGGGCCAACCCCCCGTAGTTCTGTTCTCTCCCATGCGTTTCAGCCTGGGTGCGCGCACCCCCGGGAACAACGGCGGATCGCTCACCCTTCTATGAGCAGGACTCATCGATTAAAGGTATGAACATGACCGGACTGGACCTGCGCGAGCTGGAATGCTTCCTGACCCTCGCCGAGGAGCTGCACTTCGGCCGCACCGGCGAACGGCTCTATGTCTCCCAGAGCCGCGTCAGCCAACTGCTGCGCTCCCTGGAGAGCCGCATAGGCGCCCGTCTCGTCGAACGCACCAGCCGCCGGGTCGTCCTCACTCCGCTCGGTGAACGCCTCCACACCGGGCTGCGCCCCGCGTACGACGCCCTCCGGGCCACCGTCGACGACGCCCGCACCGCCGCCCGGGGCACCGAGGGCACCCTGCGCATCGGCTTTCAGGGCACCGCCGACGGCAGGGTGATGACCGCGGTGGACACCTTCCAGGCCCAGCACCCCGGCTGCACCCTCGAGATGACGGAGATCCCGCTGGCCGACCCCTTCGGCCCCCTGCACCGGGGCGACATCGACGCCGCGATCGTGCTGCTGCCGGTGCGGGAGCCGGACCTCTGCCTGGGCCCGGTCTTCTCCCGGCAGCCGCAGACCCTCGCCGTGTCCATCCGGCACCCCTTCGCCCGCCGCCCGTCCCTGTCGGCCGAGGACCTCGCCGACTGCCCGCTCATCGGCGTCACCGACAGCGCCCCCGGCTACTGGCGCGCCGCGCACACCCCGGCCGTCACCCCCGGCGGGCGGGCCGTGCCCGCCGGGCCGCTGGTGACCACCCTGCAGGAGGGCATCACCCTGATCGCCGCCAACCGCGGCGGAATGCTGCTCTGCCGGACCACCGCCGACTACCACGCCCGCCATGACATCGCCTTCGTCCCGGTCACCGGAATCCCCGAGTCCGCCCTCGGCCTGGTCTGGCGCCGCGACGAGGAGACGGCTCGGGTACGGGCGTTCGGCGAGGTGCTCGCCGCGGTCTGCGCCTGACCCCGCCGTGCATGCGCGCGAACTGCCGCGAATGCCCGGGAACTCCGTGGAACCCCCTCCCCGTCCGCTGCGTCGAACTCCTGACCACACCGGTGATCGGAGAGATGAGATGACTCGCAAGTCCGTAGCATCCGCAGGAGCATTGCTTGCTGCGCTTGCCATGATCGGCGCCATATCGGCCTACCGGGACGCGGCGGCCGAGCCGAACACCGGTCATCCGGCCGCGCCCACGACCGGGCACCAGGTCGAGAACCCCGGTGGCAGCGGCTACTGGACGCCCGAGCGGATGCGCGACGCGATCCCCGACTGACAGTGAGGATGCATCCCTCGACTAATCAACATTGACTAGCGAGTTGACGGCCCGCTAGCCTCCCTGGCATGGCCGAGACCATGATTCCGATCCTGCCGTGCCATTCCATGGGCGAACAGCTGGACTTCTACCGGGCCCTCGGTTTCGAGGTGACCCACCACCAGAAGAGCCCAAACCCATACGCTGCCGTGGCCCTCCCCGGGACCGGCTTCCAGCTGCAGTTCTTCGGGCTGAAGGGATACGACCCCGCCTCCTCCTACAGCACCTGCTACGTCCTCACCGACGATGTGGACGCCCGCTACGAATCCTTCCGGGGCGGCCTCAAGGCCGCCCTGGGGAGGGTTCCCGTCAGCGGGCTGCCCAGGCTCGGGCGGCTGAAGGACACCACATACGGCGTACGGCAGTTCCTGCTGACCGACCCCGGCGGCAACTGCATCCGCATCGGACAGCCCATCTCCGACAACTTCGACCACTCACCGATACCCAAGGAGCGCTTCGCCCGCGCCCTCCACCAGGCAACCCTGCTCGGTGAATCCAAGGGCGACCACGCCGCCGCGGCCCGCATCCTCGACCGCGCCCTCACGGGCGGCAAGGGCGAACCGACCCCCGAGCAACTCGTCCAACTCCTCCTGCTGCGCGCCGAGATGGCCGTCCAGCTCGGCGACGGCTCGCAGGCGACAGGACTGCTGGACCGGGTCGCACGGCATGACCTCTCCGGGGCCGCGCTGGAGCGCGTCATGGACCTGCGCGAGCAGCTCGCGCGGTGCGCCGCACCGGGCGCCGGTGGTGTGAGCGGGGCGCCCCGGCGTGAACAAACCACCTGACACAGGAGCAATAAGGAGAGAAGAGGAATAAGTAAACTTTGTTGCATTGGCCACTACTCCCCGCAGGCAAGACAGTTGACATGAGAAGCAGCGAAGCGGCTCAAGTCGTTCCGGGGGTGGCTCATGGGAATCGGAGTGGGGGATCGGTGGAGACTGACGCGAGTGGTGCTGCGCCATCGCAGATGTGAGACCGGCGAGTTGGTCGGCCTCCTGGAGCGTTCCTCGGCCACCACCCCTTGGCGGCAGGGCGCGTTGGAGGCCGCCCGCGCCGCGCGGGCGGCACAGCGCGCGGTCTGCGGGTTCGCCAGTCCGCTGCGGGAGACCGCACTGACCGCAGTGGTCCTGCGCGAACTGGGCCATGGGGCCAGCCTGGTGGTGGGCGTGGAACCGGTTCCGGAGGGCGTGGAGCGGCGGTTGTGCTCCTGGGTCGAGGTCGGCGGCCGGGTGGTGTCCACCGAAGCGCCGGTGGAAACGCTGTACCGGGAACTCGCCCGCTATCCCGAGCAGGTGAGCCGATGATGCCCTGTACGCACGCCGCACGTGCCGTCGGCTTCGCCGGGCTGATCCGCACCGGCGGCTTCTCGGTCACCCGCCTCGGCGCCTGCGGCTGCCGGATCCCGGCGATCTGCAAGGTGGAACTCTCGGCCTTCGACGACCGACCGGAGCTGACCCGCACCTGGTGCAATCCGGCGACCCGCACCGTATGCCGGGAAGCGCTGGCCCAGTTCCCCGTGTTCTACTCCCAGACCGGCGACGGTGTCCGCTTCGCCACCGACGCCCACACGGTGGCGGGCCCCGGCGCCCAGCCATACCGCCCGGCCGTGGCCGCCCTGCTCTCGGGCGCTGCCGTGCCCTCGCCGTTGACCCCTTGGCAGGGCGTGTTCCGGCTGCCCGCCGGCTCCGAACTGTCCTGGGCCGACGGCCGGTTGCGGATCCGGCTGCACGACACCGACCTGCGCGAGCTGCCGTCCGGCGGCATCCGCCAGGCACTCGCCCAGGCACTGGCCACGGCACCGGGCGGGCAGCTCGCGGTATCTGGTGGCGCCGGCTCCTGGGCACTGGCCCAGGTCGCGGCGCAGGAAGGACTCCCGCTGACCGCCGTGCACGCACATATCGACGTGCCGGTACTGGACCGACGGCGAGCCCGGCTGGCCGCCGCGTTCCCCCGCTGCGAGATCACCGACGCGACGGCGGCCTGGGAAGCGCGGCGCGACCTGGACCAGCCGCCGCCGCCCGCCGAATGCGACCCATGGGCTCAGTTCCTGACCGTCCGGGCCGGCGGGCTCCCCCCGGTCAGCGGCGATGGTGTGGTCCGCCTGCTCACCGCACTGCCCTCGCCGCGGTCCTGGTTCGGCAAGGGCTGGCGCAGACTGACCACCGACCAGCCCGCCACGGCGCTCGCCGGGCAGCCCGCCCGCTGCGCATGGTCCCCACCGCCTTCGCCGCCCGTACCCTCGCCGGCCGAACCGACCGAGCCGACCGGACTGCTGGACGGCGGAGCGGTCCGCGCGGCAGGCGTGGCCCGGTCTGCGTGGACACCCGGCCACCTGGTCCCCGACGACGCACGGCGGACGGCCCGCGTCCGGCTCACGGTGCTCAGCGCACTGCTGGACCAGTGCGCATGGGCATCGCAGACCCTGCTGCCGGTGCTGCACCCGGCAGTGGTGGGAGCCGCACTCGGACAGCGCTCCGCCCAGGCACGTAACGGGCTGCTCGCCCAGCTCCTGCCGCCGGGCCTGCGCGCCATCGATCCCCCCGCCCAGGGCAAGGAACGCCTGCTGGCCGCGGCCTGGGCCACGGCACATCTGGCCCGGCCCGACAACCGCCAGAAGCTGCTGGACCGACTGGCCGGAAGCGACTGGGTGCGCGCGGACGCCCTGCAGGCAGCCCTGGCCACACCGACCGGGCGGCTGCGCAACGCCCTTGAACTCCACCGGATCAGCGCGGCCCTGTCCGCCTGGCCCGAGAGCTTCCACGAGGACGGCATGGCTCCCGCGGACTCGGCACCCGCCGCCGACATCACCCCTGCCCCCCTGCCCGCCCTGCCCGCCGAGATCGCGGCACGGCTGCGGCTGGGCGACGGACTGTCCGTCCACCCGCTGCCGTTCGGCGGGGCCATGGTCATCGACCGGGGCAACCTCACCGCGGTGGAGATCGACCCGCCGACCGCCGAAATCATCACCGGCGCCACCCCCATTGGCACCTACGATCTGCCCGACCCGGTGCGCGACCGCCTCGCCGCCGGAATCGCCGAAGGCTGGCTGCTGCCGGTCGGAGCGCGCGGAAGCAGGCGGTGATCACGACGCCGGCCTTCGGCTGAGGCCGGTGGCGTGACGCCCGTACCATTGACAGTGATCATGTGACCGGTGGTCTGCTGCTGAGCCTGACTCACCCTCTGAGAGGAGAAGCCGTCTGAGAGGAGAGACCGTGGCGAATCTGAGCCTGGCCGAAGTGGAGGCGCTGGCGCGCCGGGCACACGCCGCGCAGGTGGACAAGTCCGGGCAGCCGTATGCCGGGCATCTGGCGGCCGTGGCCAAGGGGGTTGCCGAGCGCGGGGGGTCCGCGGAGCAGGTGGCCGCCGCATGGCTGCACGACGCGATCGAAGACGAAGCGCTGTCCCGCGAGTGGCTTGCCGGGGCAGCCCTCTCGCAGCGGGTGAAGGACATGATCCTGGCGGTGACCAAGCGGCCGGATGAGTGTCCGGAGGACTATGCGGCGCGAATTCTCGCCGTCCCCGGCGCTCTGTTGATCAAGGAATCCGATATGGCGCACAATGCGGACCCGCAGCGGCTGTCGGTGCTCGATCCGGCGACCCGGGAGCGGTTGTCCGCAAAATATGCCCGAATGCGGGAGCTGCTGGGGTTGGCTGAAGGCAGGCGCTGAAGGCAGGCGCTGAAGGCAGGTAACGCCCGTAAAAATCCGCGCAATTGGACACTCGCGTTGCGTTTGTAAAGCGGGGTTGGTAGACATGGCGATCGGCGTTGCAGGGTAACGCCCGATCCTGTTTCCATTGATCTTGGGGGAATTCTCGTGGCGACTCCGCCGCCTCAGCAGCCATACCCACCCCAGGGCCCGTACCAGGCGCCACAGCAGTACCAGGGGCCGAACCCTTATCAACAGCCGCACCCGCAGCCGCAGTACGGCTACCCGCAGCTCGCGGCCGCGCCGGGACCCTCCTACGGCTACCCCGCGCCCGCGCCCGGCCCCGCTCCCGTGGATTACCCGGCCGGTCCATATCCCACCGCCGCCCCGCCGCAGTTTGCCGGGCAGCAGCGGGTATGTCGTATCTGTGGTGGATTCCCCGCCGTTGAGGCGACCATCCGGGGGCATCAGGGCATTCTTGTCATGATGCGGTTCCTGCACCTGAAGGGGCCCTTCTGCCGCACTTGCGGAACCGCCGTACTGCGGGACATGACCGGCAAGACATTGGTGCAGGGCTGGTGGAGCCCGCTCTCCGCGCCCATCTTCACGCCATTCACGCTGATTTGGAATTCGGTCGTCCGGGCCAAGGTGAAGAAGCTCCCGCCCCCGGCTCCCGGGCAGCCCGGCCCTCAGCTGGATCCCGGCGCACCACTGCTTCGCCGGCCCGTCGCTCTGGGGCTTTTGGTCCCGGTGGGTTACTTGATATTCGTCGTGGTGTCCATCGTCATGCAGGTGACGCGGGGGTCATAGCGCGTTCCCGCGCCCGGAACGTTCCCGGTGTGGTGGCGACCACCCGGCTACCCGGCGCGCGGCTCGGGCACCTCCGATCCGGCCATGGCCAGCCGACTGAGGGCGGCGGCCGATCGGCTGCCCTCCTCGGCGCCGAACACATGCACCTCCAGGCCCGTCTCGCCGGGGGCGGCGGGCACCTGCAGTGTCTCGTAGTCCAGGGTGAGCAGCCCGGCCACCGGGTGTCGCAGTCGCTCGCGCCCCGCCCTGCACATCACCACCTCGCCGGTGTCCCAGATCCGCCGGAACTCGGCGCTGCCCATGGACAGTTCGGTGATCAGCGCGGCCACTTCCGGGTCGTCCGGGTAACACCCCGCGGAGACCCGCAGCTGGCCCACGGCCTCCGCGGCCCGGTCCTCCCACTCGGGGAAGACCACCCGGGAGGCGGGGTCGAGGAAGAGATACCTGGCCTGGTTCCGGTCGCGGCCCCCCGGGTCGGCCAGGCCGGTCAGCTCGCCGCCCAGGGCGTTCCAGGCCACCACATCGAGGCGGTAGTCGGTCGCGAAGGCAGGGAAGTGGCCCATGGTGTCCAGGATTTGCCGCAGCAGCGGGCTGATCCGGACCCTGGGCGCGGCGCACCGCCGGGCAGCGGCCAGGGTGGCGAGGTGGCTGCGCTCCGGCGCGCCCAAGCCGAGTGCCTCGGCGAGTGCGTCGAGCACCTCGGGGGACGGCTGGGTGGCCCGGCCCTGTTCGAGGCGTATGTAGTAGTCCACGCTGATCCCGGCGAGCTGGGCCAACTCCTCGCGGCGCAGCCCGCGCACCCGTCGTCGACGGCCGCCGACGAGCCCGACCTGCTCCGGCTCGATGCGCCCCCGGCGGGCGCGCAGAAAGCCGCCGAGTGCCCGCCGGGCGTCGCCGACTCCGTCGATTCCGTCGATTCCGGCACTGTTCCCGCTGCGGTTGCCGACGCCGTCTGTTGTGTGCTCGATGTGGTCCACGCCGTTCATAGGCTCAAGTATGCGTGGCCCTCGCAGTACCAGGATTGCCGTTCCACCGGTTGAAGGGGGTGCTGGCTACCCGGTCGCGCCCGGGAGATCGTGGCGGCATGAACGAAGCCACGCCGCAGCAGCGGAAGAAGATCCTTGTCGTCAGCGCCCATCCGGAGCCCCGTTCGCTCAACGCCGCCCTGGCCTCCTTCGCGGTCGAGGACCTGCGTGCGGCGGGCCATGAGGTGCGGGTTTCCGATCTCTATGCGATGAAGTGGAAGGCGGCGGTGGACGCCGACGACTTCCCCGACCACCCCGCGGACCGGCGGCTGCAGGTGATATCCGCCTCCGAACAGGCCACGCTGGCGGGCCGGCTGTCACCCGACATCGCGGTGGAGCAGGAGAAGGTGCGCTGGTCGGATGCGGTGATCCTGCAGTTTCCGATGTGGTGGTTCTCGGTGCCCGCGATCCTGAAGGGCTGGGTGGACCGGGTGTTCACCAGCGGGTTCGGCTACGGCGCGGCATTCCCCCCGCCCTACAGCGAGGGCGCCCTGGGAGGGCGGCGGGCGCTGCTGTCGGTGACGGTCGGCGGCCGGGAATCGGCGTTCGCCGACCGGGGCATCCACGGGCGGCTGGCGGACGTCCTCCGCCCGGTACAGCACGGCCTGTTCTGGTTCACCGGCATGGCGCCGCTCGAGCCGTTCGCGGTGTACGACTCGGATGACCTGGCGGAGGAGCGATTCGCGGCGGCCAAGCGGGAGTATGGGCGACGGCTCGACGGGCTCTTCACGGACGAGCCGGTCCCGTTCCGGTCGCTGGTCGGTGGCGACTACGGCCGCGATATGCGGCTGCTCCCGGGCGTGGAGGCGCCGGGCACGAGCGGATTGGACATCCACCTCCACCCGCGCGGCTGAGCGCCCCGGCCGCTTGCCCGGCGGACACAACCGCACCCGGCCCATCGGGGACTCCGTGCGGAGAGCCCTGTCGAGCCGGGTGCGGACGGGACGGCGGGGGGTCAGGCCTTCTTGGTCTCCGTGGTTCCTGCACCGCCGTCGCGGTTGGTGTGCCCGGCATGACGGGTTCGACATCCGCCGGAAGCCCGGTCAACACGGCAACGAAAAGTGCTTCGGCCGCGGCGACTACGACGAACACCAAGCAGAGCCCATCTCTGTTAACCACCGGGTCCATACCAGGTAGGCGCTGAAAGCGCGAGGCTAGGTATTTGCTCCCTCGCCGCAGTGGGCACATTCGGTGCTGCGCTCGAGCAGGAGGCCGTACCAGCGCAGCACGCTTTGGCTGTCCACGTTTATCCCCATGGGTTCCCACGAGGCGTGGGCGAGTTCTCGACGGTTGATCCACTGGTAGATCGGTGCGACGAGGTCGGCGCTCAGTGTCCGGAACGCGTCCGATCGGCCGTCGAGCAATTCCAGCAGGGCGAGTTTGACCATGAGCAGGGCGATCGGCACGATGTCACTGGACAGGCCGGGCTGGGGTGTCACCTCGCGGTCGGTGTAGGAGCTGCGGGAGGCGTCCCGGACGCTGCTGATCTCATTGTCGGCGGCTTCCCGGGGGAGTGCTTGGACGAAGCACTGGTAACACGGGGTGAGCCCTGGGATCACTCGCTGCACAATGCCGCCGTAGGCCCGCCGGTAGACGCCGCCGATGATCATCGGATACTTGCCTTGCAGACAGAGCCGGTTGACCAACAGGCGGCTCTCCCTGGCGTCCGTTGCGCAGATGACCAGGTCAACCCGCTCGCCGAGTATCAGGTCCCGCACCTCGCTCCGGGTGTCCCCGGAGATACGCGTGGTGCTGGTCACCACCCGAGCGGCCGGGTTGTGGCGATGGACCAGGTCGCGCAGAGCGTTGACCTTCAGCCGACCGACGTCGTTGAGGCCGCATTCATGCCGCGAGACGTTGCCGATCTCAAGGCGATCGTCATCGAGCAGCACGAACCGGCCCACTCCGGCCCGCACCAGCTCACGAACGATGAAGCTTCCTCCGGATCCCAGTCCGAGCACAGCGACACACGTGTCCTGAAGCGCGTCAGCGCCGATGATGGCGCTGACCCGGTCGGATGTGACGGAACGAGACGGGATGACGCTGGTACCGAGTCGTTCACCCAGCCCTGCGCCCAGTCGTGTCGAGCGGTGCGCCCGGACGCCGTCCCCCTCGGCCCAGCACACAACTGCCCGGCCGGGCTCGTCGAGGACCCAGTCGAGGGCAGGAGGTTCGGGCAACACCAGCACGTCGGTGCCGGCGGCGCCGTCCACGTATCCCACGTCGCCCTGGTCGATGATGCGCATTCCGAGCCGCAGCCGTACTGTGGACGCGGCAGCTGCGAGGGAGCCGTACGCCGCCGCTCCCAGTACCAACTGGCGGGGAAGGGAGGGCAGGCCGTTCACGAGAAGGCTTTCATGTCTTCGGCGTCCACCTGCGCCACCCGGTCGCCGGGTCGTTCGTTGCCACTGATCACTTCCCACTTACCGTCGGCGCCCATCACCATCTTCTTGCCCGGTGGCATACGTCCCGAGGCCGCTTGTTCTAGAAAAGCGCGAATGTCACTGTGCTTGCCGCTGGCCATGAATCCCTCCCGTGCTCGAACTCGGTGTGTCAGGCTTCTGCGAGGAAGTTGCTGATAGGGCTTCCATCCTCAAGGTGACACTCATAAGCTGCGATCCACAGAGTCCCTTTCCGAATGACTTTGTTGACCGATATATTGGCACTCCAGAACTCGGGTCGAAATGTGCACACCTTCGTCCAGCCCGGACGATCGGTCTGCCAGACATGCATGGCGGAACTCGTGCCGTATGACTCGATACTCCGCAGTCCATGCCAGCCGAAGAGCGGGCTCGGCGATGTGATGTAGGTGCTCGGGCATTCATCCGGATACCCGGACGGAAAGTAGACTCGCAGCGTGTACTCCGTGTTCGTGTTGCTGATCCAGGACCCGTGTGCGTAGGTCCGCCCACGCGCTGTCGTGTCATAGAAATCAAAAGAATTGTACTCGCTGCGCAGAAGGGCTTGGTCCTGCGCCAGTCCGTACATTTGGTACGGCTCCCAAGTCATCTCTTCCTCGCCTTTCGCCACGGGCTCGATTACGGTCGTCGGCTCTTTATGGCAGTCGGTCGAGCTGCTTGATTCCCCAGTCCAGCGGTACCTGTAACATGTACTTCTCATCCGGTGTTTTCGGGATCCACCGCATTCCCTGCGCCCGCCCGGATTCCGGATGGACCGTGCACGAGAAGACGACTGGCGAAGTGCCGTCCCAGGCCAGCAGCAGGGAGACCCGGGCACGGTGTCGGCGTCGACTGATGGCTACCTCGAACCCGCGCTCCTCGGCGAGGGGCGTGGCCTCGATGTCATAGTCCCGTGGCAGCTTGCCGAGCAGCGGTTGGACACATTCATTGAAGTAGGTGACGAGGTCGGCGATCGGCAAGTACTGGCCCGAGGTCAGCGCGCTCTCGGCGGATGGCCGGTCGGACGTTCCCGGTGATCGCCGCCGCCCCGTCTCCGACTCGGTGGAGCTGCCCAGTTGGCACATGCAGCGTGGTGCCTGTGGGGCAGGACGCAGTGTCTCGTGCAGGTCTCCGCTTCGCGCGATGTCCTTGACCGCGTGTCGTAGTGGGCTTTCGCCGGGCAGTACTTGGAATCCGGTATCCGAGCGGGACAGGATCCTGCTGTCCAGGTAGAAGAACGGGGTGAGCAGGACTTTGGGAGCAGACTTGCGCAGGACCTTGGTGCGTGCTTCGCCAGTGAAGTTCGCGATGACCTCGACGTATTGAGGACGCTGGAACTTCTGCCCATACCGGCGGGTCCGCTCACGGTCGCCCGAACTCGGCTCGTACAGCCCGATCGAATGGTGCGAGTGCCACATTCCCAGGCATTGGGTTCCGAAGCGCTCCCAGAGGATCGTCTCCATCTCGAAGGTCACGTGAGGATCGAGTTCCAAGGAGTGGATTTTTCGTACCGCGCGTTCGGTCGGTCGGGTGGCCAACTGCACCGTAGGGTCGCCACCATGGCTGAACAGGCCGAAGAGGCTGCCGCCGGTTTCGATTTCGGAATAACTCTGTGTCTCGTCGAAGATCACATCGATTTCGGATTCGTAGATCCGGACCAGGCGGTTGTCTGTCATGCCAACCCTTCTGCGATCTGGAGGAGGCGGCAGTCGGCGGACCAGCTTGCCGCGTCGATCGTCAGATGTGCCCGCTCGCCCCGGATTTCGTACACCACCAACGGCGCGTTGGCGGGGTAGTCCCGGTCAAGCATGAAACCGACTTCGAGATTGCCACGAGTGGCGACCAGTTGCACAGCGAGGAGCCCGGTCTCCCATTTCTTTACGTCGAAGCCATGGTGTTTGAGTTCCGTGCATTCCGATTCGATCCGGCTGTGGCGATCCGAGGTGGCGTCGGTGCTCAAGTGTGGCCGTGCCGACTCCGTCCAGGTTCCCGGTCCGAATTTCGAGAGCAGATCCACGACGCGGTCGTCGTTGAACTGCCAGTACAACTGCACACAGTTGACGATGAACCAGGCGACGACGGCCGCAACGATCTGATCGTCCGGATAGTCAAGTTCGCCGAGGTTGACATATTGCCAGGTGGGAAACGAACCCTGGTACGGGCGGCTGGCTTGCGGCCACCAGCCGAACCGTGCGACCTTCACTTCGAAACCGGGTGCGTTGTCGGCGGTCGGAAACAGTGCGTGCAGGTAGGCGAAAGCATCGAGGTATCCCTCGTGGACCTCGAATCGTACGACGATCGTGGGGCGATCCCCGAGCCGGGCCGATGCGACCTTGATGCCCTCCAAGGCGTTGGAGATCACGGCATATTCGGCGAGGCCAGGGACTTCGATCAGTGCGTCGTGAACGAGTCCGGGTGTCTTCGATCCGATCCCGGTCCCGGTCGAAACCGTGGGATACACCAAGACTTTCGACGGCCTTCCGCCGACGAACGCGGGGGTATGGGGACTGTGTACCCCGTAGGCTGGGCCCGCCGGAGCGCGCAGCGTCTGCTGTCGCTCCTGGCCCAATGCGCTCGGCTGAGGCCTCTGCGCGGGATCCAGCCACTGTTTACGCACCTGCTTGATGGCCAGATCTGTCGCACTCTTGGCGATGCCGGCGATGATCGCCTTTGCGACGAGCGCGACGAAGTACTCCATCTCCGTCTCCCCCCGAAGAACCCGATCCCAAGGGTGGCATAGGGGAAGGTCCGGCAACATAGGTTTCCGCCAATTCGTCAGCACGGACGAGGGCAACGTGGCTGCGAGCGTCGTCCCGAAGGGGAGGCGACGGGTCGGAGCGCCACAGAACTGGCGCTACGCCGCCGTACCGTCCTTGACGAGCCCACCGGCTACGCGGGTCTTCGAACTGCCGCT
Organism: Streptomyces xingningensis; assembly: GCF_054957865.1. NCBI lineage: Bacteria > Bacillati > Actinomycetota > Actinomycetes > Kitasatosporales > Streptomycetaceae > Streptomyces > Streptomyces xingningensis. Next base: position 82,791 of record NZ_JBDJPF010000020.1, on the reverse strand, counting down.
GGAAGAACTGGCGGGCAACGGCTCGTTCTGGTAGTCGGCTGGGTCGGTGACCTGCGGCGCCGGAGGCGTCGTCCTTGAGCTGTCTACTCGGGTGGTGGCGGCTTGTAATCAGGTGCTGTCATGCACCCAGCCCGGCCGGTCTGGCGGTATTCCTCTGCGGAGGATCGGTTCGACGCCGGTCCTCATGCGCGCGGTGTGGAGCAGGCCGTCCAGGTGGTTGATCCCGTCGTGGACGAGACGGGCGAGGCCGCGCTCGTACACGCTGGTCACGGCTTCGCAGCTCAGGGCCGCGGTCTCCGCGGTGATCTTCAGGGGCCGGGGAACAAGGCCGCGGACGTCGAAGAAGCTGAGGCAGCCCTCGTACTGCTCGTCCGTCTCGTCAGAGCCAGTTGTGACTTTCGGATTGAGCAGGATAGTGGCGGCGTCGCCGGGCGGTTGGACGACGGCGGCGCGTGCGGCGCCGATCTGCGGCGCCGCGAGGCCCATGCCTTTGGCGAACGGTTGGACCTGGCCGATCCCTCGGCCGGCAGATCGAAGGCGTGGTCGGGTTCGGCGGGGATGGCGGCACCGTGCTGGGCGACGCCGAGGTCTCGCATGCGCTGGCTGGGGTGCATGTCAATCACCCGAACGCCCCTTGATTTGCCTCTCGTTCACGCCCTCGCACTTGATGGCGAGGGTGGCGCGGCGAAACCCAAGCCAGCTCTCCAGCGTGGTGCGCTCGTCGGCGTTCAGGGGCGGAACAGGGCGTTCGATGGCACTCATCGGCCGATTATCACCAGCGGCCGAAGCCGTCTACAGGCAGGACCCCCGACAGGGCGAACGCTGCCTGATGCGGCACTAGGCGAGGCGGCAGGCGTTGGTGGCGCGGTCCGCTCGGACCTGAGCGACATCGTTCTGCACGAGATTGCACAGCGGATTCGCCAGCGGCAGACCCGAGCCGCCTACCAGGCAGCCGATGCTGTTGAGGTCGTTGGCGCGGTTGGGGGAGGGGCTGGAGGCCAGGTACCCCGCACAGGTGGGGCCGTCGGCGTGAGCGGCCGGCGCGGCGATGACCGCCCCGCCCAGGATCAGGGCCGCGGCACCTACCGCGGCGGAGAGGCGGGCGCGGAAGGCCGAGTCCATAACGTTTCCTCACGAGTCGGCGAGCGGGAGTGAAACAGCGGACCGGAACACCGCGGCGCCCTGGATCAACGCGGGGCTGGGCCGTACCCGTTGCGGCCCCGCCGGGGCGGTGATCGCTGCCCTCCGCGCGGGCCTGGGTCTGGGCGACGCGGTGACGGAGCTATGCGTCAACCACGAGGGGCGGTGGAGGGGAATTCCGTTGCGCTTCACCGCCGGAACCCCAAGTGTGTGCCTCCCCCGGCTGGACGCCGCCGAGGCCCGCCGGCTGATTGCCGCCGACGCCAAGCTCCGTGATGCCTACGAGCCTCTGGCCCGCCTGTACGTCCCTGCACATTCCGAGACGAAGGAGAAGACCGCAGTGCTTCAGACCGCTGTCCGTATCGCCACGGCCGCCCAAGCTGCGACCGTCACCAGCAACAGCACGGTGGTCACCGACTGGGCCCTCCGCTACTTCGGCCCCTGGTGGAATGCCACCAGCACCGCCCCCGACGTCGACGCGGCGGTGATCGCCGACGTCAACGTCGACCGGGCCACCGAGATCGCTCAGCGTGTGGCCGACCACTCCCATGAAGAGACCGTCTACGCGAACTCGCGCATGCTCGTCGACCGGGACGACGACGGCGCCGTGGTTGCCTCCCAGCCCGATGACAAGCTCGTCTACCGGGCCGAACCCGGCGGGCCTCTGCACATCTACGGGTGTGAGGACGTTCCTGTCGCCCTGGCCGCCGCACGGCTCGCCCGCGAGGTCATCCGCGGGCAGCTGCTGGCGGACGGTTGGTCGATCCTGCATGCTTCCGCCGTCGTCCGCGACGGGCAGACCGTGCTGACTCTGGGCGACAAGGGCGCCGGGAAGACCACCACCGCCCTTCTCCTGGCCTGCGCCGGCTGGCAGTTGCTGGCCAACGACCGCATCTTCATCCGCTGCGAGGATGACCGGCTGCGGGTCTTGCCCTGGCCATCGGCCGCCGCCATCGGCCTGGGACTCCTGGACGCCCTCGACTGGTACGAGACCGTCCGCGAACGTCTCCAGAGTGGTGAACAACTCCACCCCACGCAGCACCAGAAGGTCACCGGTGCCCTCCGCTCCGGCAGCCGCACACCCCTGTGGAAGGAGTCCGGCAAGGAACTCAAGCCCCAGTTCTTCCCCGATCAGCTCCACACCTGGCTCGGCCTGACCCTGGCCACCGAAGGACACGCCACTCACCTTCTCTTCCCTCGCATCATTCCCGGCACCGAGCCCGCCCTTCTCGACGAGGATCGCAGCGTGGAGGCCGGTGACTTCTTCACCGCAGGCACCGAGGACCGCTACCCGGACGTTTTCGGACTCCTCCCCGCCGACCTCCCCAGCACCGGGCCCCTGCTCGACCTCCTCGGCGAGCTTCCCCGGCACGCTCCGACCCTCGGACATGACGTGAAGGCGAACACCGACTTCCTCACACAGATCACAGGCCCGACTGCCCGAACGAACGGTGGCGGAGATGCCGTTCGGCATCTCCGCCACCGTCGTAATCCGAGAGATCGGCTGTCTTGACGCCATCCCGTCTGCCATCCTCCGTGCCCTGATAGTTATGGCACCACCCACCGTCCTGGTGGGGAAGTTCGACAACCGGCCCACCTGGTCCAACGCCACCCCAGCGTTCGACAACCGTCCGACCTGGGACAACTGGAACAAAAAGAAATAGCCCGGCAGACCGCTCCCGGCCGCCGGAGAGATGGAGCCCCACTGTGGACAGCCGCACCTTCGGCCGAGTGACGCTGACCCTGCCTGGCCTCGACGAGCCCGGCCTGTACCTGTCCAACGTTCAGTCTCTCGAAGGCGGCCGGGGCGCCGTGCAGGACTTCCAGTACGCCGACGCCGACCTGCGCATGCTCGACCTCGCGGACACCCAGCTCCTGCGCGGCCGGATCACCGACCTGCGCACCGGACGCGCTAGCTTGGACCAACTCCATCTGAACTCGATCGAGTTCAGTGGATGCGACTTCGGCTCGGCCCAGTGGCGCAAGAGCAAACTCTCCCGGGTCGCCTTCCGTAACTGCAAGATCATGGGCGGCGTCCTGGACGACCTGACCCTCGACGACGTCCTCTTCGAGAACTGCAAGCTCGACTACACGGCCTTCTCCGGCCTCCGCGCCACCGGCCCCGTCGTGTTCTCCCAGTGCGTCCTCGCTGAGGCGTCCTTCACCGAATGCGACCTCACCGACGCTGTCTTCGACGGCTGCACCCTGCGCCAGACCGAATTCGCCAAGGGCCGCTACAAGGGCCTGGACCTGCGCGGCAACGACCTCTCCAGCCTCCTCGGCGTCGCCAAGCTCTCCAAGGTCCTCATCGGCCGCACCCAGCAGCTCGAACTCGCCCAGGCACTCCTCACCGAACTCGACGTCACCTACGGCGAAGACCTCGACGAACCCCGATGATCCGGAGGAACCCCGCATGCCCCTGGCCATCGCGGCCGACGACCCTGCCGCCTTACGCAAGCGCTGCGAGGCCACCACCCTGCGCACGATGCGCGGAGACTCCCCGTATGAGGAGGGCGCGGTCGTCCCCGCCGGTCCTTGGACGGCCATCTCCGACGAGACCGCGCGGGACCTGACCGCCGCCGCAGCCCAGGCCCGCGACAGCACGCTGGTGGAACTCGTCCAGGTGCCGCAGCCCGTCGGCCCGCTCGCCGCACTCGCCGAACCGATGGGTGACACGGCTGCCTTCCACCTCGGCCAGGCCCGCTCGCCCGCCGATGCGCTCACTACCACCGGCAACCACGAGTACGGCCGCCGCATCGGCCTCCACGTCGACAACTGGGACCGGCTCTCGTACGCGGCCAAGCACACTGGCCGTCGACGGCTGTGCCTTAACCTCGGCCCCGGAACCCGCTACCTCCTTCTGGCCGACCTCGACATTCGTGCCATGTGCCGAGCCGTCCACCAGGACTTCGAACGCCGCTACCCGCACACCGATGACCTGCGACAGTACGTCACCGAGGGCCACCTGGTCCTGTGCTTCCGCCTACGCTTGGAGCCCGGCGAGGGCTACATCGCCCCCACCGAGCTCACCCCGCATGACGGCTCTACCGAAGGCCAGTCCGAACCGTCCACCGCCGCGTTCTGGCTCGGGCACTGGCCGCGTGGGACTCTCCCCTCCCTGGTGTGAGACCTAGCCCGTGCTCATCGCGGGCGGAGCGAGCGCTGCGGATCTACGCACACCTGTGGCCGGGCGAAGATGACCGCACCCGGTCCGTCATGGACTCCTTGTCGGGAGTCCCGCGGAACCGGGTGCGGACGGAGTACAGATGAGCTGGGCCAAGATTCAGGCCTTCTTGGTCTCCCAGAAGATCCGGTCGATCTCGGCGATCAGCTCCAGGGCCTTCTCACCCGTCTTGGGGTCGGTCGACGCCTTGGCCGCGCTCAGGGCCTTGAGGGTGTCATTGACCAGCTGGTGCAGCTGGGGGTACTTCTCGAAGTGCGGGGCCTTGAAGTAGTCGCTCCACAGCACCGAGACATGGTGCTTGGCCAGCTCCGCGCGCTGCTCCTTGATGATGGTGGCGCGGGCGCGGAAGTGGGGGTCCTCGTTGGCCTGGTACTTCTCCTGGACTGCCTTGACCGATTCGGCCTCGATGCGGGCCTGGGCCGGGTCGTATACGCCGCAGGGGAGGTCGCAGTGGGCGCTGACCTTTACCTTGGGGGCGAACAGGCGGGAAAGCATGAATGTGCTTCCTTCCTCGTGATCGTCTTCTCAGGTGCGAGATTACTCGGTGTGGGAAGGCTTTTCCCGGGCGCCCCGGGGTGCTTAGGGCAAAAGTCCAGTGTCAGCCTGGGACCTGAGACTGGTTGGAGATAGGACCGGGAGTGAGGTGCCGTGGTGCAGGAGCAACTGGACGAGCGCGGGCCGGAGCTGGACCGCGAGCGTCGTGGACTGCTGCGGATCGGGCTGGCCGAGGTCTACAACCCCTCGATGGTCCCCACACTGAACCCGGGGGATCAGCTGGTGGTGCAGTACGGGGCGACGGTGCGGCCGGGGGATGTGGTGGTGCTGAGGCATCCGTTCCGGCAGGACCTGCTGATCGTCAAGCGCGCGGTGGAGCGGCGCCCGGGCGGGTGGTGGGTGATGGGGGACAACCCGCTGGTGGAAAACGACAGCCGGGAGTTTGGCACCGTACCTGACGAACTCGTGGTGGCCCGGGCCTGGGTGCGGTTGCGGCGCCCGCCGGAGGAGGGGCGGCGGTCGGTGCGGGCGCTGGTGTGGTGGGCGGTTTCGGCGGTACGGCCGGTGCGGTCCCCGGGCTATCCGGGGCGCTCGCTCTCCTGGCGCTTGCGGGCCCGGTAGGCGGCGACATTAGCGCGGGTGGCGCAGCGGTCGGAGCAGTAGCGGCGCGAGCGGTTGGTCGAGGTGTCGAGGTAGGCGTTGCGGCAGGGGGCTGCCTGGCAGATGCCCAGGCGTTCGACGCCCAGCTCGGTGAGCTGGACGGCCAGGCCCATGGCGGCCGTTGCCGTGTAACCGGCCGCGGCATTGCTGGCGTGGTCGGCGATGTGCATATGCCAGTTGGGGCGGCCGTCCTCGTCGCGGAACTCATGGCCGGAGATCTGCGGGCTGACGGGGAACTCCATCAGCAGGGCGTTGAGCAGGTCCACGGCCCGTATGGCATCGCCCTCGTCCGCCGCCTCGAAGACGGCGCGCAGCCGGGTCCGTACGGAGCGCAGGCGCGTGACATCGCTCTCGGCCAGCCGGCGCGCCATTTGTGAGCTGGCGCCGAAGAGGCGGCGGGCGGCGTCGATGGAGGTGAGGGTGTCGGTGCCGCGTGCGGGCTCTTCGCTGTTGACCAGCCGCACGGCAAAGTCCGAGTACAGGGCCAGTTCCACGTCGGATCCTCAGTAATGGATGTTGTGGAAACGAGGGTATTACACGTTGAGGGTGTGGGGAGGGGGATGAGGGTGAAGTAATAGGCGACTATCCCTTGTGGTTCTTACGGTGCCGAGGCTGTCGCCGTCCCGTCAGTTCGTAATGGGTGATATTTGGCTTTGGGTATTACCTGCGTGGCGAGATGGAGGCAGTGACATGACGGAGACCACCTCCGGTGTGGACTGGAACTTCTGGCAGACCAGTTGGGACCGCCAGCAGGAGTGGCATATGCCGGACCGCATCTGCGCGGTTCACGGTCATGCTCGACATGGTGGAGGCGTTCGTCGGTACCGAGCCGCGTGTGCTCGACCTGGCCTGTGGCACCGGGTCGATCTCGGCCCGGCTGCTGGCCGGAGAAGCTGCCGCCGGGCAGCTATGACGCGGTGCTCACGGCGACGGCCCTGCACTGGCTGTGAGGCCAGGACGGTGTGGGGCTCGCCCTCCGACGCCATGGTGCTCGCTCTCAAGTAGCGTGTGGGGGCGTGCGGTTGGCCCATACGCCCCCACCGCCCGGCCTTACAGCACCTTGGAGAGGAACGACCTGGTCCGCTCGTGCTGGGGGTTGGTCAGCACCTGGCGCGGGTCACCGGATTCGACGACGGCGCCGTCGTCCATGAAGACCAGCGAGTCGCCGACCTCGCGGGCGAAGCCCATCTCATGGGTGACCACGATCATGGTCATGCCGTCCTCGGCGAGCCCGCGCATCACATCGAGGACGTCGCCCACCAGCTCCGGGTCGAGGGCCGAGGTCGGCTCGTCGAAGAGCATCAGCTTGGGCTCCATGGCCAACGCCCGGGCGATGGCCACCCGTTGCTGCTGGCCGCCGGAGAGCTGGGCGGGGTAGTTGCCCGCCTTGTCGGCGAGGCCGACGCGGTCCAGCAGCTTCAGGGCCCGCTCCCGGGCGACGGCCTTGGTCTCGCGCCTGACCTGGACCGGGGCCTCCATGACGTTCTCCAGCGCCGTCATATGCGGGAAGAGATTGAAGCGCTGGAAGACCATGCCGATGTCCCGCCGCTGGGCGGCGACTTCGCGGTCCCTGAGTTCATAGAGCTTGTCGCCCTGCTGCCGGTAGCCGACCAGGTCGCCGTCCACGTACAGCCGCCCGGCATTGATCTGCTCCAGGTGGTTGATGCAGCGCAGGAAGGTCGACTTGCCGGAGCCGGACGGGCCGATCAGACAGAAGACCTCGCGCGGGGCGACTTCCAGGTCGATGCCCTTGAGGACCTGGGTGGCGCCGAAGGACTTGTGCACGCCCTCGGCCTTGACCATGGCTGTCATCGGACCTCCTGGGGACGGCGCAGCGAGAGGACGTTGGCCCGTAGCTTCTGCCAGGGCGTGGGCGGCAGTTGGCGCAGCGAGCCGCGGGCGAACCGCCGCTCCAGGTAGTACTGGCCGATGCTGAGCACGCTGGTGAGCACCAGGTACCAGGCGGCGGCGAGGAAGAGCATCTCCACCGTGGCGCCCGAGGTCGAGCCGACGTTCTGGGCCGCGCGGAGCAGGTCGTAGTACTGAACGGCGGTGACCAGCGAGGTGGTCTTGAGCATGTTGATGAACTCGTTGCCGGTCGGCGGCACGATCACCCGCATCGCCTGCGGCAGGACGACCCGGCGGAGCGTCTTGGCGTGGCTCATGCCGAGCGCGTGCGAGGCCTCGGTCTGGCCCTCGTCGACCGACTGGATGCCGGCCCGGCAGATCTCCGCCATGTACGCGGCCTCGTTCAGGCCGAGCCCGAGCAGGGCGGCCAGGAACGGGGTCATAAAGGACGACCAGTAGTCCTTGTAGAGCGGCATCAGGTTGATGTACTCAAACACCAGGCCGAGGTTGAACCACACCAGCAGCTGGACGAAGACCGGGGTGCCGCGGAAGAACCAGATGTAGGCCCAGGCGATGGACGAGGTCACCGGGTTCTTGGACAGCCGCATCACGGCCAGCACGATGCCGAGGCCGACACCGACGACCATGGACAGGATGGTGATGGTGATGGTGTTGCGGACGCCCTTGAGGATGTCGGCGTCGAAGAAGTAGTCCGGAATGGCGCCCCAGTGGAGCTTGCCGTGGGCGAAGGCGTTGATCAGCAGGGCCAGTACGGCGAGCGCGACCACGGCCGCGATCCAGCGGCCGAAGTGGCGCACGGGGATGGCCCTGATGGCCTCGGGAGGCGCGGTGGTGGCGGTGTCCGGGCGAGGGGCGTCGTCCGGCTCCGGTGGCCTGTCATTCTCTATCGGCATGAGCGTGGCCTTTCAGCGATCGGCGGATGCGGCAACGACTGGGTCAGGAACCGCCGTTGACCTTCGATTCCTTGATCGCACCTGCCTCGACGCCCCACTTCTTGAGGACCTTTTCGTACTCGCCGTTCTTGATGATGTTGTCCATGGCGGCCTTGACGGCATCCCGGAGCTGGGTGTCCGACTTGGGGAAGGCCATGCCGTACGGGGCCGCCTCGACCTGGTCGCCGATCAGCTCGAAGTCATTGCCGCCACCGGAGGTCTTCACCGCGTACGCGGCGACCGGGAAGTCGCTGATGCCGGCGTCCACACCGCCGCTGCGCAGCCGGGTCTGGGCCAGGAGGTCGGTGTCGAAGGACTCGATGGAGAGCTTCTTGTCACCGCACTTGTCGGCCTGCTTCTTGGCCATGTCCTCCGAGACCGTGCCGCGCTGGACGCCGACCTTCTTGCCGCACAGGTCGCCCAGCGACTTGATGCCCTGCGTCTTGCCCTTGGGGACATAGATCTGGACACCGGCCTGGAAGTAGTCGACGAAGTCCACGCCCTCGCCGACCTTGGTCTTCTTGGCCGGGTCGACGCCGTTCTGCCGGTCCTTGGTGTCGGTCATCGCGGACATGGCGATGTTGTAGCGCTTGGAGCGCAGTCCCGCGAGAATCGCGTCGAACTGGGAGTTATTGAATTCGAACTTGACGCCGAGCTCCTTGCCGAGGGCGTTGGCGATGTCCGGGTCCATGCCCACGGTCTTGCCGTGGTCGACGAACTCCACCGGCGGATAGGCGATGTCCGAGCCGACCTTGATGACCTTGGAGTCCTGGATCGACTTGGGCAGCTTGTCGAAGAGCGGGGCCTTGGCGGCGCCGCCGGAGGCCTCGTTGCCGCCGTCGGACTTGCTCTTGGTCTGGTCGCCACAGCCGGTCAGCAGCAGGGCGCCGGCGACCGCGATCGCGCCGACGGCGGCCAAGCGACTCCTGGCCGCGGCCGGGCGGGGGGTGGTGCTTGCGGTCATTGCTGGTTCCTCCTGCGAGTGAGGGGATAGCCGACTCTTGAACATCGCACTCGGTGCGTTTTGCCGGCCGTAAGCACACTTCGTCGTGCGCCGCGACCTCGGGTGATTGGGGCATCTTGCCATCTGGACTGCGCTGTTCGGAGGCCCCGTCATGTCAAAATCGGATAACGGGCTATCGCCGTGCCGCACCGGATGGTTTACACCGCCGTAATTGTGGCGATCGCTTCCGGTCATTTTGCGACGAGACGTATCTCACGCATCCCCTGTCTCACTACCTGGACCATGTGCCCCAGTTGACCTTGTTTTGACGCCGGCCTGTACGCGACGTGACGGGCGGGGCCGGAACTCACTCGTCGGCCGTAGCGCTCTTCCGGTAGAAAGACCAGTTACACCCCGCACCCGGGGCCCAGGGCGCGCAGGTGCGAGCGCGCTCGGTGTCCGTGCTGTGTCGCAGGCCCGCAGTGGTTCACCCACCGGCGGGGCCATGGACATATGCCCGATCCGCCCCGCAACCAGGGGCGGCTACCCTCGAAGGAAATTACGACAAAGGGGTCAAGACAGTGGCAGCGGAGATCGTGAATCCTCGCAGTGCGAGCGGTGCGGAGGAGGGCGCCCAGGGCGAGCCCTTCGATCCGGCCTTCGCGCTGCACCGGGGCGGCAAGATGGCCATCCAGGCGACCGTCCCGCTCCGGGACCGGGACGACCTGTCCCTGGCCTATACGCCGGGCGTCGCCAAGGTGTGCAGCGCCATCGCCGAACGGCCGGAGCTCGTCCACGACTACACCTGGAAGTCCCAGGTGGTGGCCGTGGTGACGGACGGCAGCGCGGTGCTCGGGCTCGGCGACATCGGCCCCGAGGCGTCCCTGCCCGTGATGGAGGGCAAGGCCATCCTCTTCAAGCAGTTCGGCGGGGTGGACGCGGTGCCGATCGCGCTCGACTGCCGGGAGACCGACGAGATCGTCGAGACGGTCGCCCGGCTGGCGCCCTCCTTCGGCGGCATCAACCTGGAGGACATCTCCGCGCCGCGCTGCTTCGAGATCGAGCGCAAGCTCCAGGAGCGGGTGGACATCCCGGTCTTCCACGACGACCAGCACGGCACCGCCGTCGTCACGCTCGCCGCGCTGCGCAACGCCGCCCGGCTGACCGGCCGTACGCCCGGCGAGCTGCGCGCGGTGATCTCGGGTGCGGGCGCCGCCGGGGTCGCCATCGCCCGGATCCTGGTGGAGGCGGGCATCGGCGATGTCGCGGTGTGCGACCGCAGAGGCGTGGTATCGGCCGACCGCACCGACCTCACCGACGTCAAGCGTGAGCTTGCGTCCTTCACCAACAAGGGTGGTCTCAGCGGCTCCTTGGAGTCCGCGCTGGACGGCGCCGATGTCTTCATCGGCGTCTCGGGCGGGACGGTCCCCGAGCGCGCGGTCGCCACCATGGCCGAAAACGCGCTGATCTTCGCGATGGCCAACCCCGACCCGGAGATCCACCCGGAGGTCGCCCACAAGTACGCGGCCGTGGTGGCCACCGGGCGCAGCGACTTCCCCAACCAGATCAACAATGTGCTGGCCTTCCCCGGCATCTTCGCGGGCGCGCTGCAGGTGCGGGCGTCGCGGATCACCGAGGGCATGAAGCTCGCGGCCGCGGAGGCACTGGCCGCGGTGGTGGCGGACGAGCTGAGCGCGGAGTGCGTCATCCCCTCTCCGTTCGACGAGCGGGTCGCCCCCGCGGTGACCGCCGCCGTCGCGGCGGCCGCCCGCGCCGACGGGGTGGCACGGCGCTGAAGTGTTACGGGGCCGGACGCCCGGCGTCCGGCCCTGGTGGCTGATACGGCCGTTGCGGGAGGGAACCCTGGACGATGTGCGGCAGGCGGGGCTAGGTTCGGATCATGTTCGCCGCCTATGCCGCCCGCATCGACCGTGACCAGCCGCTCAACGGCCTTGAGCTGGGGGAGCGCCCCGAACCCGAGGTACGGCCCGGCTGGACGACCGTCAACGTCAAGGCCGCCTCGCTCAACCACCACGACCTGTGGTCGCTGCGCGGCGTCGGGCTGGGCGAGGAGGCGCTGCCGATGATCCTCGGCTGTGACGCCGCCGGGACGGACGCGGACGGCAACGAGGTGGTCGTCCACTCCGTCATCGGCCAGAGCGGCCATGGGGTGGGCCCCGATGAGCCGCGTTCCATCCTCACCGAGCGCTATCAGGGCACCTTCGCCGAGCGGGTCACCGTCCCCGCGTGGAATGTGCTGCCCAAGCCCGGGGAGCTGTCCTTCGAGGAGGCGGCCTGTCTACCGACCGCCTGGCTGACCGCCTACCGGATGCTGTTCACCAACGCAGGCGTGCGGCCCGGCCAGTCCGTCCTGGTGCAGGGCGCCGGCGGCGGGGTGGCCACCGCGGCCATCGTGCTGGGCGCCGCGGCCGGGCTGCGGGTCTTCGCCACCAGCCGGGACGAGGCCAAGCGCAAGCGGGCCGTGGAACTGGGCGCGGAGGGCGCGTTCGAGCCGGGAGCCCGGCTGCCGCACCGGGTGGACGCCGTCATCGAGACGGTCGGCGCCGCCACCTGGTCCCACTCCGTCAAGTCCCTGGTGCCGGGCGGCACTCTGGTCATCTCCGGCGCGACCAGCGGACCGAACCCGCCGTCCGCCGAACTGCACCGGATCTTCTTCCTGGAGCTCAAGGTGGTCGGCTCCACCATGGGCGGCAAGGAGGAGCTCGCGGACCTGCTGAGCTTCTGCGCCGCCACCGGCGTACGACCGGTCATCGACACCGTGCTGCCACTGGACCGGGCCCGCGAAGGGTTCGAAAAGATGGCCGGTGGCGAGCTGTTCGGGAAAGTGGTGCTCACGCTTTGACTTCCTCCCCCTCGTGAACGAGGGGGACTCCTACGGCTCGCGCTGTAGGGGTTTCTGCTTCGTCGCCGACTGCCCGCCCGGAGAACTCCGTTGGGGTCTTACACCAGCTCCACAGACAGACACGGCCAGTCCGGCCGCCTTGAGGTTGCGTGCCGCGTTCACGTCGCGGTCGTGCGTGGTGCCACAGCTGTCGCACGTCCAGGTGCGGATGTTGAGCGGCATCTTGTCTCGCAAGGTGCCGCAGGCAGAGCACAGTTTCGAGCTGGGGAACCACCGGTCAACGGCGATCACCTCGCGCCCGTACCACTGGGCCTTGTACTCCAGCATGGCCCGGAACTGCGACCACGCCGCGTCCGAGATCGCCCGGGCGAGGGAGTGATTCCTGAGCATGTTGCGGACGGTCAGGTCCTCGATCACGATCGTTTGGTTTTCACGAACGAGCCGGGTGGTCAGCTTGTGCAGGTGGTCACGCCTGCGGTCGGCGATCCGGGCGTAGATCTTGGCGACCTTGCGCCGGGCCTTGGCCCGGTTGGCTCCGTCGCCCCTGGCCTTGCGGGCAAGGCTGCGCTGAGCCTTCGCCAGGCGTGCGCGGTCCTTACGCTCATGCCGGGGGTTGGCGATCTTCTCACCGGTGGAAAGAGCCAGCAGGTGGCCCAGGCCCGCGTCAACGCCGACCACCGCATCGGAGGCAGGAAGCGGCTTCACACCGGGGTCTTCGCACAGCAGGGATACGAACCAACGTCCCGTCGCGTCCTGGGAGACCGTCACCGTGGACGGCTTCGCCCCCTCGGGAAGGGGGCGCGACCACACGATGTCGAGTGGTTCGCTCATCTTGGCCAGGGTCAGCCTGCCGCCACGGAAGCGGAAGCCGCTGGTGGTGTACTCAGCGGACTTCCGTGACTTTTTCCGCGACTTGAAGCGCGGGTACTTCGCCCGCTTGGCGAAGAAGTTGCTGAACGCGGTCTGCAAGTGCCTCAGCGTCTGCTGCAACGGCACCGAGGACACGTCATTCAAGTACGCCAGTTCCTCGGTCTTCTTCCACACGGTCAGCATGGCCGAGGTCTGGTTGTAGTTGACCCGCTCCTGCCGCGCCCACGCCTCCGTACGGGCGGCGAGGGCCAGGTTGTAGACCTTGCGCACGCAGCCGAACGTACGCGACAGCTCGGCTGCCTGCGCATTGGTCGGATAGAAGCGGTACTTGAACGCCCGCTTCACGCACATCGCGGTCACGCTCACAAACTAGTGCGGCCGCATGTGCAGATCAAACCTGCTGGCCAGAGCACTGTGATCCGCTCTGGCTGCAAATCGCAACCCCCCTGCCCTGCTCCGCAGAAGTCCGATTCCTCCCGCCCAAAGGCAGAGGTTCCCTCGGAGGTATCCGATGAACTCCCGTGCGGTGGCGGCGGGTTGACAGAGCCGGCGCCTGCCGGGGCGGGGTGAGGGGTCCGGGGGCGCCGCCTCTGCCGGGGCAAACACCCCTCACCCGCGCTCCCCCAGCAGCGCCGCGATCCGCACCGCTGCCGTCGCCAAATGCCCACGGGCCTCGGCGAGTTGCGCGGCCGACATCCCATGATCCCGCGCCGCATCCCGCACCTCGTCGCGGAAGCGATCCAGCAGGCGGTCCAGATCGCGGACCGGGTTCTGGGAGCGGGAGTCATCGGCCGTGGCCCACTCGGGCGCGGGCGGCCGGTCCTGCGGGCCCGGGTCCGTACGCTCGACGGTGACCGTCGGCGGCGCCGCATCGCGCACCCCGCGCGCCTGCCCGGCCAGTGAACCCAGCTCTCTGGCCAGGGCGTTGACGCCCTCCGCGAGGCCCGTCGGCCAGTCGCCGCGCCGGGTGTGCTCGGTGACCTGTTCCTGCACCCGCTCCTTGATGCGCAGCACCTCCTCGCGCGCATGCTCCCGGGCCTCCCGGGCCTGGCGGCGGGCCTGCTGTGCATCCTGCCGGGCGCGGCGGCTCTCCTCCTTCGCCCGGCGGGCCTGCTCCTTCCACTCCTCCTTGGCACGCCGCAGCTCCTCCTTCGCTCCCGCGAAGTAGTCGCCCGGGTGCTCGCCCGCGGTGCCGGCCCGGGCCTGCAGCGCGGCCTCGCGCATCTCGCGGCGCAGGTCGCCCGCGGCACCGCGGACGTCCTCGCGGATGTCGGCGGCCAGCGCGGAGACCGAGTCCTGGATCTCCAGCTCCAGCTCGGCCAGCTCGCCCCGCCGGCCGGCGAGTTCGGCCCGGCCGGCGTCGGTGATCGAGTACACCTTGCGGCCGCCCTCGGTGGCGTGGGTGACCAGACCCTCGGCCTCCAGCTTGGCCAGCCGGGGGTAGACCGTTCCGGCGGACGGGGCGTACAGGCCCTGGAAGCGCTCCTCCAGCTGGCGGATGATCTCGTACCCATGGCGTGGTGCCTCGTCGAGGAGCTTGAGGAGATACAGGCGCAGCCGGCCGTGGGCGAAGACGGGGGGCATCAGAGGACCTTTCCCTGGACGGGGGAGTCGGCGGGCCCGTCCTGCGAGAGGGGCCTGCGCAGCAGGGCGACCGCGCCGGAGACGGTGGTGACCTTGAGCCTCCCGCTGCCCGCGCCGAGCCGGCCGGTGACCTTCTTGGCGCCCCACATGCCGCTGACCCGCAGGTCGTCGAAGGCACAGGAGACCGTGCCGGTGGTGGTGTTGGCCTCCACCTCGGCGTCGACCAGGTGGGGCAGCCGGATGGCGACATCGCCGGAGATGGTGGTGAGGTCGAGCGAGGGGTGCCGCCCGGCGGCGGCCAGGTCGACGACCATGTTGCCGCTGACGGAGTCGGCCTCCACCGCCTCGCCCGCGCAGTCGACCAGGGTGAGGTCGCCGGAGATGGACTTGAAGCACAGGTCGCCGCCGAGGGCCTGGGCCTCCAGCCCGCCGGAGACGGTGTCGGCCTGCACCGCGCCGGTCAGGCCGACCAGCGTGGTGTCACCGGAGACCCCGCGCACCTGGGTGGCCGCCGTGATGCCGGAGACCACGGCGCTCGCGCCGACCACCGCCACCTCGACCGGGGTGCCGGTCGGCACGGTGAGGGTGACATCGACGCTGCGCTGCCAGCCCTTGGGGCTGAACCAGTTCTTGAGGGACTGCTGCTTGAGGAAGTTCTGCCAGGGCAGGTCGTCATAGCCGACGGTGAGGGTGCCCTGCTGGTGGGTGACGAGGAGCGGTGGGCCCGCGATGCCGGACAGCTCCAGCCGGACGGGCCCGGCGTCGGTGCCCACGACATTGACCGTGCCGCCGACCACGCGCACGCTCAGCGCGGTGACCGGCTCCTCGAAGGTGAGCTTCTGTGGTTCGGCGAGCGACCACTCGGACTGGGCGGGCATCCTGGCCTCCTGTCGGGAAGGCGACGCAACATATCGCGTCCCTCGTAGATACGATATATCGCGAACTTGGGAAGTCAAGGCCGGCCGCTTGGCATAGCGTTGACGCATGTCCGCTATTGATCACACACCGGCGGCGGGGGTCCTGCTCCTCTGCCGGGCCGTCCCCGACCGTGTACGACCCGCCGCGCAACTGCTGCGCCGGCCGTTGCTCATGGCCCCGGCGGGCGAAGGGTGGAGCGTGCTGGTGCCCGCGGAGGAGTCCTGGCGGGAGAACGGCTCGCACCTCGCCGCGGTGGCCGCGGACTGGGCGACCGCGCTGACCACGGCCGAGACCTGGCCGGCGGTCGGCCTGTGGTGGGACGCGGACGGCGCGGGCTTTGTCCTGGCGACCGGCTTCCGCCGGGCCACCGGCTACACCTGGCTCGCGGACGGCACCCCGCTGGGCGGCGAGGAGGCGATGACCGCGCTGCGGGCCCGGCTCGGCCTCGATCCGGTGCTGGACGCCACCGCGTTCGACCGGCTGATCCGCCCGGACTCCGACGCCGACGCACCCGCCCGGGTGCTCGGGCTGATCGCGGTCCTCACCCGCGCAGGCCTGCAGCTGGGGCCGGGCCTCGGACCCGGGGTCGGCGCGGCGCGGCTGTGCGAGGCCGCCGGGCGGCTGGCCTCGGTGGAGGCGGTGGACTGGCCGGGGTGGCGATCGGCGGTGCGGGCCGGCCTCTCGGCCGCGGACCAGGGCGTGCTGGGGACGTGGACGCGGGGGCCCCGGGCCCGGGCGCTCGGGGCGGCGGAGATCGCGCTGGGGGTGGGTGCGCTGGTCTATGCCCGCCGGGGCGGCGGGGTGCGGCGGGGCTGGACGGCGGCGGGGGCGGTGCTGGTCGCGGACGGGGTGCTGACGCTGGCGTACGACCGGTGGCGCGGGGGCGCCGAGTAAGGACTGCGCCCCGGCCCCCACAGCGCGAACGGCAGGGGAGGCGCCCCCACGTCGACCGCTTTTTCCGGCTTCTTCCGGGGGCTCAGTCGTCGTCTTCGTCGTCCAGCCGGGCCAGCCAGGTCGCCAGCCGCTCGACCGGGACCTCGAAATCCGGGTTGAGGTCGACGAACGTACGCAGCTGCTCGGCCACCCAGCCCAGGGTGACCTCCTCCTCGCCGCGCCGTTTCTCCAGTTCCTCGATGCCTCGGTCGGTGAAGTACAACGCGCTCTCCGTCAGGGTCGGTCGGCCGGACAATCCCACCCAGCATAGGCAGCAGCCTTGGCCATGGTCTCTCGCGTCCGTCAGGCCCGGGGACTAACCTGCTGCAGCATCGCAGCAATCGCAGTGAACGCGGAATGCGGGGGTGGCGCGTGGCCGGCGGGATCACTCAAGTGCGGCTCGACGACGGCACGGTCGTCTGGGCGAGGATCAGCGAGGCGCAGGAGCTGCGCTCGCCGGGGGACGACGACGGCGGGGGCTATGAGGACACCACCGCCGTACGCCGGGTCGCCGACCTGGCGGGCGGGCTGTCCGACGTCGTGCGCGGCGTCGTCGGCTCGCTGCGCGACGGGCTCTCGGCGGCGAAACCGCAGGAGGTCGAGGTCGAGTTCGGCATCGAGCTGTCCGCCCGGGCCGGGAAGGTCATCAGCCTGCTCGCCGACGGAGAGGGCAAGGCCTCGGTCAAGGTGACGCTCAGATGGACGGAGGCCGACCCCGCCCCGGCCACGACCCCCGTTGCCTCTTGAGATCCCACGAAGGCGCCGTGCGCCGGTCCGTGGTGCGCATCTCCGCGCTCGGCGGGGGCAAGGACGCCAACGGCGACCGGTTCTGGGGAAGCGGCTTCTTCATCGCCCCGGGATGGGTCCTGACCTGCGCCCATGTGGTGGGGAACGGCGGTGGCGGCGTGCTCGACGGCGCCACCGGCATCGACATCACCGACTGGCAGGGGAACACCAGCGAGGGCCGGGTCGAGCTGGCCCTCCCGCGCCTCGAGCACCCGGACGCCCCGTCCCGCCGCTGGCCGCTGCCCGACCTGGCCCTGGTGGAGGTCGCGGGCGCCGGGGAAGCGGAGTGCCTGTGGCTCAGCGACCGCTCCGCGGTGGCGCCCGCCCCGGCCAGCCTGCACGGCTGGTCCCGGGAGACCGGAGAACTGGCCCTGCGCTTCGGCACCGGCACCGTCACCGGCTGGGACGCCGGAGGCCGCGCCCTGCTGCTGCGCGGCGAGACACCCGTCGCGGGCTGCTCCGGCGGACCCGTGGTGGACACCGCCCGGGGCGCGGTGATCGGGGTGAGCAAGGGGCGCGGCCCGGACGGCGGCGGACTCGCGGTGCCCGTCACCGAGCTGCGCGAGATCGCCGACACCCGGCCCGGCCGGGACCTGCTGCACCGCCTCGTCCGCGGCCACGACCGGCACCACCTGCGCCGCTACCGCCAACCGGACACCGCCAGCAGCTGGACGGACCTGCAGAACGCCCAGCGGATCTCCGCCGGAGGCTTCACCCCCGGGCTGCGCACCCAGCTCTACCCCCTGCTCGCGGAACTGCCCCCGCCCGTCAACCCCGGCGAGGTCCTGGCCCTGGCCGACCGGGCCAGGAAGCGGGTCATCCAGGACCCCTACCAGCCCGGCGTGGAACACGACCCGCGCAGCTGGCGGGAGGGGGCGGGGCTGCTCTACGGCCTGCGTGACTCCGTCGGCGGCCGCGAGGAGGGCCACGGACCCGTCCGGGACCTGGAGCTGGAGGCGGTCCTGCTGTATGCGGCGGAGGTCGCGGCCGCCGTCCGCCGACAGCGCCGGGCGGCGGACGAGCAGCCGCTGAGCGAGCTGTGCGGCTGGCTGAAGCAGGCGTCCGAGAGCATCTCCAAGGTCATCCGCGGCGAGATCGACCGGACCCTGGCCGCCCCCGAGGGGCCCCGCGCCCGCGCCGATGTGATCGTCGAGATCGACTCCTCGCACTATGGCGACCGCTACCCCTGGCGGGTCAAGCTGCTCTACAAGGACAACAACGTCCGTCCGCTGTGCGGCGACGAAGAGGGCGTCCCCCGGGGCGAGTTGCACCAGACCCTGCGCGGGCCGATAGCCGAGGCGCTGCGCCAGGGCGATGTCGGAGAGCACCTCGCGGACCTCCAACTGGTGCTGCCGCGCGAGCTGTTCGACGAGCCGCTGGACTCCTGGCGGCTCACCCCGCCCGGGGCCGCCGCGGGCGGGATCGACCCGCACACCATGCCGCTCGGGCAGCGCCGCCTGGTCTATGTGCGGGACCGGTGGCGCCGCGACCAGCCCCCGATCCCCGAGTGGCACGGCCGTTGGCGCGGCGCGGCTGCCGGGGTGATGACCGCGGTGCCACTGCGCCAGGAGGTGCCCCGGCACGGCCACAGCGGTACGAGCCCGGAGGGCGTGAACGCGGCGTACCGAAGGCTGTCCGAAGCGCCCGTCACGGCCGTCCCCGTCTACTGCGGACCGGTGGCCGACGACGGCGCCGGCGCCACGGCCATGGCGGCGGCGCTCGCCGCGGGGCATGCGGTGGCGATCTGGCGCCGGTCCGCCCCCGGGCACACCGACTGTGCCGACTTCCACGAACGGGCCGATGAGTTCGTGCAGTCGGTGCGCACGGCGGGCGAACTGCACACGCGCATACGCAGCCTGCGCCGCGCCTGTGCCGATCCCGACTGCCCGGACGAGAAGGCCGGCTGGGCACAGGACATCGCGCTGCTCCTGGACCCGCCGGAACCCGATCCCTCCGGGCCGCTCCAGGCCCCGGGCGAACGGCCGTTGGGAGGGCCGTGACCGAGAATGTCAAATGCGTGACAGCAGTGCGCCGGAAGGGCTCGGCAGGGCGGTCCGGGACAGGTACCGTCATGCGGGGGCCGCAAGTGGGCACGGGCGCCGCCGGTTTCGTGATCCACCACCAGCAACGAGGAGTCCAGCGTGAATGATTGGCGGATCTACCGGGGAGCGGGTGTCCCGCACGACGGTGTACGGCGACTGCCGCCGCCACCACCCTGGCGGGATTTCGCCGCGTCCGGACCCGACACGGGGGCGGGCGCCGACCCGAGCGCCGCCCGCCGGCTGGGAGTGCGGCGCCGGCTGGTGGAGCACCACCATCCGCGCCCCGAGGAGGTGGAGGCCGTCAACGCCGCCCTCTACCTGCGCCGTCCGCTCCTGGTCACCGGCAACCCGGGCACCGGCAAGTCCACGCTGGCGCATGCCGTCGCCCATGAGCTCGGCCTCGGCCGGGTGTTGCGCTGGCCCATCGTCAGCCGCTCCACCCTGCGCGACGGGCTCTACCACTACGACGCCATCGCCCGGCTCCAGGACGTCCAGCTGGAACGGGCGGGCGGCGCCGACGGCGCCCGGCACTCCATCGGCTCCTACCTCCGGCTGGGACCGCTCGGCACCGCCCTGCTGCCCGCCGAACAGCCCCGGGTGCTGCTGGTCGACGAGCTCGACAAGAGCGACCTCGACCTGCCCAACGACCTCCTCAACGCCCTGGAGGAGGGCGAGTTCCAGCTCCCGGAGCTGGAGCGGATCGCCGACCTCGAACCCGAGGTGGAGGTCGGCACCGACGACGGCGGCCGCGCCCTGATCCGCTCCGGCCGGGTGCGCTGCACCGCCTTCCCGCTGATCGTGCTCACCTCCAACGGCGAGCGCGACTTCCCCGCCGCACTGCTGCGCCGCTGCATCCAGCTCGACCTCAAGCCGCCGGGCGAGGAGCAGTTGACCGCCATGGTCCGGGCCCACCTGGGCGATGCCGCCGTCACCGCGGGCGATGCGCTCATCCAGCGGTTCCTGGACCGTGACCCCGGCGAGGTCATCGCCGCCGACCAGCTGCTCAACGCCCTCTTCCTCACTCAGCACGCGCCGCACGCCGAACCCGTCACGCGCGAGCGGCTCGCCGACATGCTGATGCAACCGCTGGACCGCCCGAGGTGATGAGGAATGACGGCGCCCCCCGAGCCGCGACTGGACCGGCTGATCGCCCGGCTGCGGGCCGCGACCCTGGATCTCACGGCGGAGGAGATAGCCGACGCGCTCTGGCTCGCCCAGCGGATGACCCCCGCACCCGGGCCGGGCGAACCGGTCGGCGGTGCCACCCCGCCGTCTCCCGCGCTCACCGGGCCCCCCGGCCCGGGCGGGCCGCTCCCGGCCCCGTCCGCCCCGGCGACGGAGCCTGACCGGGCACCCGTGCCGGGAGGGCGCCGCGACGAGCGGACCGGCCCCGTATCGCTCTACGCGGACGGGCACGCGCCCGGGCCCGCCCGCCCGGCGGAGCGGGCGGAGACCTTTCCCGTCCGAGTGCCCACCGCCGCGTCCCTGCCGGGCCTGCTCGGCCTGCAGCGGGCGCTGCGGCCGCTGCGCCGCTACCGGTCGCTGGCCGCCCCGCTCCGGGGGCCCCTGGACGAGGAGGCCACCGCCGACCGCGGCGCGCGCACCGGCGTGCTGCAGCCCGTCCACCGCCCGGGCGCCCGGCAGGCCGCCACCATGCAACTGCTGATGGACACCTCCTCGTCCATGGTCGTCTGGGAGCAGATGCTGGAGGAACTCCGGCAGACCTGCGCCCAGTTGGGTGTCTTCCGCGATGTCCGGGTGCGCTATCTGCACCGCTCCCCGGACGGCACCCCGCTGATCGGCAGCTCCGCCGCACCCGGGGGCGTGCGCCGGCCCGGGCCGCGCTCCGCCGACCAGTTCCGCGACCCCACCGGCCGCCGTCTGACGCTGGTCCTCAGCGACTGCGTGGGTCCCCTGTGGCAGGAGGGCCGTGCCCAACGGCTGCTGCACCACTGGTCGCTGACCTCGCCGCTGGCCGTCGTCCAGCCGCTGCCGCCGCGCCTGTGGCCGCGCACCGCACTGCCCGCCGAGGGCGGGCTGCTGGTGCGCGACCCGGTGGCGGGCGGCAGGCTGCGCTTTGAGCCCGACGGCTTCGGGCCCCCGCCGCCGCCGGGCGCGCTCCCGGTGCCCGTGCTGCTGCCCGTCCGCGAGGCGCTCGGCAGCTGGGCCCGGCTGCTGTCCGGACCGGGGCGCACCTCGGTGCGCGGCGCCGCGGGCCGGCTGCTGCCGGACCATCCGGCGCGGCCCGGACCCGCGCCCGGCGGCGACGGCCGGAGCGCCGACGAGCGGCTGCGGTCGTTCCGGGCGGGCGCCTCCCCGGGTGCGCTGCGGCTCGCCGTGTACCTCGCCGCGGTGCCGCTGACGCTGCCGGTGATGCAGCTCGTCCAGCGGGCCATGCTGCCCGACACCGGGCCCATGGAGCTGGCCGAGGTGCTGCTGAGCGGGCTGCTGTGGCGGCTGCCCGAGCCGCCCGCCGCGGACCGTACGGCAGTCGGCCCCCGGTATGAATTCGCGGACGGAGTACGGGAGTTGCTGCTCCAGTCGCTGGAGCGCAGCGAGGCCGCCCTGGTGCTCAAGCACTGCTCGGACTATGTCGAGCGGCAGTTCGGCAAGGGCGCCCGCAACTTCTCCGCGCTCGCCGTCGCCCGGCTCACCGGCGGCCCCGTCGCCCGCCCGGACGCCCCGGGCGCCGCGGAACCCGAGCTGTTCGCCCAGGTGCCCGCCCGGGTCGTCCGCTGGTACACGGGAGACGAAGCGCCCCACGGGCAGGGGCCGCTCGCCGAGGCCGAGGCGCTGTTACGGCTGTGGCACGTCCAGGCCGACCCCACCCTGCTCGACCAGGCCCGTGGCCTCGCCGAACGGGCCACGGCCGAGACCGACGCGGTGGAGCCGGACGGCGTGCGGGCCCGCCTGGTCCTCGGCAGGGTGCTGCTGGCCCTGTCCGGCACCGAGTCGGTGCGCGACGACCCGGGGGCCCGGAGCGCCCTGCTGGACGAGGCCGTCCGCCGGCTCGCCCAGGCCCTGCGGGACGCCCCGCCGGACGGTTCCCGGCACACCGAGGCCGGGCTCGAGCTGGCCGCCGCCCGGTACGCCCGCTGGCGGGACGACGGCGACCGGGCCCAACTCCTCGCCGCCGAGCAGACCCTGCGCGGCCTGCCCGCCGGCACCCGGCGGCAGCTGAGCCTGGGCCAGGTGCTGCTGACCCTCGCCGAAACCGGCCCCGGGACCGATCCCGAAACGGCCCGGTTCGCCGCCGGGGCCGCCGTCGAACTCCGCACCGCCTGCACCCTGCTGGAGGCCGAGGGCGCCCGGGACGGCCGCCGCGCCGCCGCCCGCCTCGACCTCGCCCGGGCCCTGCGGCTGTCCGGCGCCCCCCGCCGCGAGACGCTCGCCGCCCTGGCCCTCGCCGAAACCGAGGCTGACGACGACCTCCGGCGACTGCGCTGCCGCACCGAACTGGCCCGGGTGCATGCCGCCGCGGCGGACTGGCAACTCGCCGACCCCGCCTATGAGTCGGCGATCGCACTGACCGGGCGCGACAGCGCGCAGCGCAGCGAACTGCTGGCGGAGTGGGGCGAGTTGCTGCTCTCCCGCGCCGGGGCAGTCACCGTGACCAGAGGCGACCCTGCCGGGACGGCCCCCCGCGCCGAGGTAGCCGCCGTGACCGGTGGTGACGGTGCCGGACCGGCCCCCCGCCCCGAGGGTCCCCCTCCGGCGGAGATCGTCTCCCGGGCGGAATCCGTACTGCGGGAGGCCTATGCGGTCAGCGCCGGCCGCTCCCCGCTGCGCTCCCGCCTCCAACTGCTGCTGGGGCGCGCCCTGGTGCTGCGCCACCACCGGATGGGTTTCCTGCCCGATCTCTATGAGAGCTGCCACCTGCTGGAGGAGGCCGCTCGCCGGGCGCCCGACGGCGCCGTCCGCGCCGAGGCCTGGCTGGCGCTCGGCACCGCGCGGCTCGCCCTGCGGGAGGAGGCCGCCTCGCTGCCGCTGGCCGTCGAGGCCTTCGCGGCCGCCGCCGACGAGGTCCGGCGGCACGGCGGCGAGCCGGGCTCGGTGGTCGTCGCCCGCGCCACACAGCGCCGGGGCGAGGCCCTGGAGCGCATGGGCTGGTACCGGCAGGCGCTGGACGCCTATCGGGACGCCGCCCGCGAGTGGCTTGAGCTGACCGCCAGGGTCGGGCTGGTCGACGTCCCCTGGGGCGAGATCCGGGAAACCCGGGAGAGCGTCGCGCGCCTCTCCGGAAGATGACCGGACCTCGTCCGAACGGGTTTCCGGATTATGGCGCTTGGGAAGAACCGAGCAGCCGCACGAACCGCCCCCCGGCGGACGGCGGCAGGGAGGAGAAGAGGGTGCCGAAGCACAAGAACGCCGCTGCGGCCGACCCGCCGGACAGCGTCGTCGGCATGCCGTCGCTGCCCGACCTCACCGGCGTCGGCCTGCGAAGCCTGCGCGGAATGCGAGACCCCGGCCTGGCGGCCGCCGTGCGGAGCGCACTGCGGCGCCCGGCGGAACTCGGCGAGACCTGGTACTCGAGCGGGGCCGGAGTGGGGAAGCGCACGAGGGACAGGGCCGGGACGTGACCCATGGAGAACCGGACCGGCACCGGTCGTTATCCGGACAGAAATTCCAACGGACGCCACCGGACCTGGAGTTGACCGCGCAGCGCGTACCCCCCACCGCCCTGGCCCGCCTCGCCCGCACCCGGTCCACCCCCGACGACGTCGCCCTGCTGCGCCGTGGACTGCACAGCAGACGGCTGGTGTTGCTCAAGTCGATGCTCACCCGCCTGGAAGAACACCCGGACCCGCTGCCCGGCCGCACCGGCGAACGGTTCGAGGAACACTGGCGGCTGCTCGAGCGCGCCGAGGCCCGCAACCCGATCCCGGTGCGCGACACCCTCGACTACCCGGCCGTCGGCAACTGGCTGGCCCGCACCCTGGCCGCCCCCGAGGGGCGGCCGTTCACCCGCTGCCTGGACCACTTCGGCGCCGTGGCCGCGGCCGCCGCCCTGCGCTCGGGCGCCGGGTTCACCGCCGAACTGGCCGTCCCCGACGGGGTCCTCGCCCTGCCCGGCATCGGGCTGGTGGAGACCCGCGCTCCCCTGGTCCGGCTCACCGCCCGGTCCCGTACCGCACACCTGACCGCCGAAGGCCACCGCACCGGGCCGGTGCTGCTGCGCACCGCCGGCTGGGTCGCCGGCGCCGGCACCGGCTGGCGCGGCCTGCGGCGGCTGCCCGGCAGCGACGCCCTGCTGGACGACCTCGACCCCTACCGCGCCCCGCACGGCGGCGTGGGACACGCGGCGCTGCCCGCCGCCGCGCGGGCCGAGACCGGCGGCGAACCCTGGACCCGGCGCTGGCGGGCGGCCCTCGCACTGCTGCGCACCACCGACCCGGAGCGGGCCGCCGAGACCACCGCCCTGCTGCGCTGCCTGGTGCCGATCACCCGGCCCATCCACGGGGGCGGTACCCCGATGCCCGGCGCCAAGGTGAGCGCGACCTTCCGGGCGGCACCCGGCGCCGTCCTGGCCACCCTTCCGGACACCACGGCGGACCTCGCCGAAGTGCTGGTCCACGAGACCCAGCACAGCAAGCTGTCGATACTGCACGACCTCCTGCCGCTGCACGACGCCGGGCCCGAAGCGGCCTACCGGGTGGCCTGGCGCGGCGACCCGCGCCCCTTCGCGGGCGTCCTCCAGGGCACCTACGCCCATCTGGCCCTGGCGGACTTCTGGACCCGCGCCGCCCGGCGGCGGTCGCTGCCGCCCCGCGTCCGGCTGGATGCCCGCACCCGCCGTGATTCCTACCGCGAACAGGTCGCGGAAGCACTGCCCGTCCTGCTTGAATCCAGTGAACTGACTCCTGCAGGCCGGGAGTTCGCGACGGGCATGCAATGGCTCCTGATGTCCCTGGGGCGCACGGGCCGGGTGCCCACAACGATCGGCGGCGCGTCACCAAAAGGTGACGTACGGTAATACCGTCGTCGCGGCCAGAACCACCGGGCGGCCACCCGGACGCGGTGCAAAGAACGAGCGACGCAAAGAACGAGCGGTGCAAAGAACGAGGGGCGCGCATGAACACTCAGCGGCAGCCGGGCTCCACCGGTGCGCGACACCAGGACAGCGAGCATTTCGTTGTCGTCTTCGCCGGCTACTACCGGCCCTGGGCCACCTGGATCGCCCACCGGCTGGAGAGCCACGGCCACCGGGTCACGCTGCACCGCTGGGACCCGCCCCGTGAAGTGCCCCTGGAGAGCGCCCTCGGCGATCTGCTGCTCGCCACCGGGCGCATCCTGCTCGTGCTGAGCGACTGGTTCTTCGAGATCGGACCGCGCCGCGAGGGCGAATGGACCGAGGCCCTGCGCGGCATCATCGCCGGCCACGCCGAGCGGTTCGCCGCCGTCAACCTCACCAACCGGGTGCTGCCGCCCGCCACCGCCGTGCTGGAACCGGTCGACCTGTGGGGCATCGGCGCCCAGGACGCGGAGCGCAGACTGCTGGGGCGGCTCAGGCTGCCGGAGACCCCGCCCCGCCGCGCCCTGCCCGCCGGGCCCGGCACCCGCTACCCCAACGACCCGCCCGCGGTCTGGGGCGAAGTCCCCCGCCGCAACCGCCGCTTCACCGGCCGCGACGACCTCCTCAACCAGCTCCAGCAACAGCTGACCGACGCCGAACAGGGCACCGCCGTCTGCGCGTTGCTCGGCATGAGCGGCATCGGCAAGACCCAGATGGCCGCCGAGTACGCCCACCGCTTCAGCTCCGACTACGACGTCATCTGGTGGGTCAACTCCGACACCCGCGGCACCCAGCGCGAACGCCTCGGCGAACTCGCCCCGGAACTCGGCCTGTCCAGCGGCTCAGAGCCCGGCGAACGCATCCGCGCCGTCCGCGAGGCGCTGCGCCGCGGCGCACCGTACGGCCGCTGGCTGGTCGTCTTCGACGGCTGGGACGACCTCGACGGCGCGGCGGAACTGCTGCCCAACGGCCCCGGCCATGTGCTGATCACCTCCCGCAACCGCAGCTGGGACGGCGCGGGCGCCGGCCTCCTGGACATCCCCGGCTTCCACCGCTACGAGAGCACCGCCTACCTGATGCGCCGCGCCCCCCGGCTGACCGCCGGTGAGGCCGACGAGGTCGCCGAGGAGCTCGGTGACATTCCGCTGGCGCTCGTCCAGGCCGCCGCCTGGCTCGGCGAATCGGACATGGAGGTCTCCGAATACCTGCGCATGGTGCGCGACGGCGAACTGTCCGGGCTGACCGACCAGGGCGGGCTCGACGGGGTCCCGCGCTCCTCCCTGACCTCCTGGTCGATACTGATCAACCGGCTCCGCGAATCCCAGCCGCACGCCGTCGAACTCCTCGGCCTGTGCACCTCGTTCGCACCCGGCCGCATCCCCATCGGCCTGGTCCGCCTCCTGCCGCCCGGGCAGCTGCCCGACCACCTCGGCTGGCTCGCCGCCGACCTGCCCAGCTGGACCCGGGCCCTGGACACCCTCGTCAACTACTCGGTCTTCACCCGGGACACCCGCACCACCGCCGGCCAGACCGGCGAGACGGGCCCGGAGCAGGAGTCCGTGCACATGCACCGGCTGGTGCACAACATCGTCTCCCGCCTCACCTCGTCCGAAGACCGCCAGGCACACCGCCGCATCGTCCGCCGGATGATCGCCGCCGCGGACCCGGGCAACCCCCAGGACAGCAGGCTCTGGCCGCGCTACGCCGAGCTGCTGCCGCACCTCGAGCCCTCCGGCGCGCTCGGCAGCCATGACTACCGGGTCCAGGAAACGGTGCTCAACCTGCTGCGCTACTGCGTCCACAGCGGCGAGTTCAGGACCGGCATGGAGCTCGGCGAGAAGATCCGCGAGAGCTGGTCCGAGCTCTTCCCGCCGGAACACCCGCGGATGCTCGAACTCACCACCCAGCAGGGCAACATCCTGCGCTTCCACGGCGAGTTCCGCGCGGCCCACGAGCTCGACCGGGAGACGCTGGACCGGCTGCGCGCCATCCCGGACGCCGACGGGGCCAGCATGCTGACCATCGGCGGCTGCCTCGCCGCCGACCTGCGCTACCTCGGCCAGTACACCGAGGCGCTCGACCGCCAGCAGGAGGTCCTGGACACCGCCCGCGAACTCCTCGGCCCCGACGACTACACCACGCTCCAGGCCCAGCACAACCTGGGCGTGGGGCTGCGGCTGCTGGGCCGCTTCACCGAGGCGTACGAGCTCGACCTGGAGACCCTCCGCAAGCGCGAGAACCAGCTGCGCGCCCGGCACCCCGCCACCCTGATGTCCGGCATCGCCTGCGCCCGTGACCTGCGCCTGATGGGCCGCTACGGGGATGCGCTGGCCCGCCAGGAGCTGGGCATGCGGATGCACATCCAAGTGCTCGGCCCCCAGCACCCGCAGACCCTGCGCGCCCGGCACAACCTCCTGCTGTGCGAGCGCCGGGCCGGCGGCCACCAGGACATCGGCGGAGCCATGGCCAGTCTGCTCGAGCAGATGGAACAGGCCCACGGCCGCCGGCACTACGCCACCATCGGCCTGGTCGTCGACTACGGCAACTACGCCCGCGAGCACGGCGATCTGCAGCAGGCCCGGGACCTCATCGAGGAGGGCGAGAACGGCTTCCGGGCGCTGCTGGGCCCCGCGCACCCGGTCAGCACCGGCATGCGGTCCAACACCGGGCTGGTGCTCCAGGCCGCCGGTGAACGGGCCGACGCGCTCACCATGTTCGAGTCCGCCTATGCGGGCCTGTCCGCCGCCCTCGGCGCGGACCACCCCTGGGTGCTGGGCTGCGCGCTGAACGCCGCCGCCGGGCGGAACTTCAACCGGCGGCTGGAGAGCGCCCGGGACCTGAGCCGGGACACGCTGGGCCGGGCCCGGCGCATCATGGGCCAGGACCACCCCTTCACCCTCTCCTGCGAGATCGCCCTCGCCGCGGATCTACGGGCCCTCCATGAGCACGAGGAGGCGGGCAAGGTCGAGGAGGACGCCCTCCAGCGGCTCACCCGTACGCTGGGCGCGCAGCACCCGCACGCCCTGTCCGCACGCCAACGGGTGCGGCCCTACTGGGACTTTGAGCCATACCTGGGCTAGCAAGGGGCGGCCCCCGGACCGATCTGATCAAGTCCGGGGACCGCTGCCCGTGTTCTGGATGGTGAAGCGAGCGCCGGGCACCCGAGCCTGCGGGCCGGCCTCGTATGCGGAGAGGAATCCCGTTGCCCACAGCCCGTCCCGGCGGATCACCTCGAGCGCGTCAAAATCCGCGAGTCCTGCCGGGGCCAGCACGATCTGCGAGACCGTGGCGACGAGGTTCGCCGACTCGTCGCGAAGCTCGAAGCAAAAGGTCGGCGGAATGAAACTTCGCACACCATTGTCCGTGACATACACCGGGCTGCCGACCGGTGTGGTCCGGTCACTCCTCAACGGCCCATCTTCCGTCCGGGCAGTGCTCGGTGGGGAGCCATGCCTTGCGGCGCACATCACAGCCGCACAGACCGCAGACGCTCTTTTGCTGCGCCGGCCCGGTCAGCCGGTAGAGCTTGTTCTTGGGAGGCAGGGAAAGATGCCGACAGCCCTGGCAGGCGGTCAGGCGGCGCCGGTATGCGTCCTCGCCGACCCGCTTGAAACCGGATGCGGCCCAGCGGGCCACGGCGACGCCCGCCCGTGACAACAGCTCGGTGTTGCGGACGGCCGGGGGGGCGCCCTGGTCATCCGCCTTTCCGAGGAGCAGCTCCAGCATGTCCGCGTCGTTCTTGCAGAGTTCGAGATGATGGAGGAAAAGCGGGTCGTCCGCAATCTTGAGAAGCACGGTGCTCGTCATTCTCTCGACGGGAATGCCCAGTTCCTTTGCGATCCCACTCGGATCCGTCCCGCTCACTGCCATGTGCTTCCTTCTCTCTCGCGGGTCCATGAGCAGGTGCGGCGCGGGGATTGGGCGGCCGGATATCCGGCCGCCCAGGTGCCGGCACCCGTCTGCTACCCCGCGCAGCCGGGCTTTCCGGAAAGGGTCACCGCAGCGTGATAGGTCGCCACGCGGCAAGCCCCCGGCGGGTGTTCGCAGCCGGCGGAACCGCCAGGTGCGTGCGGGTCGTTCGGCACCCCGAAGAAGTCCGCCATCTGTTTGATCGCGGCGTCGGTCATGGTGATGTAGGACTCCCCGAACCAGACCTTGCGCATGATGTCCCGCACCCCGCGATAGTCCGCCTGCCCCTCGCAGGACAGGCCGTTGGGGAACTGCGGCGGACCGCCGTAGTGGTGGCCCAGTTCATGCGCGAGCACCAGGGCTATCCCCTCCAGCTCCAGGGCCGCGTCCCGGACCAGGCCGCCCAGGAGAGCGACGTGCCGGACCCCGTTCTCGACCCAGGCGTACGCGTTGACCTCGTTGTTCGCCCAGTCGAGGTGGTAGGTCACATCGGGGTAGAAGGGCCGGTGATAACTGATGACGGCCTCGGCCCACTCCCGTGCCATCGGGTCGTTGAACGGCCGCTTGGGCGCCGACTTCCTCGCCTCGGCCTCATCGGGGGGCAGGAAGCCGCACGCGCCGTCGGGGATGCGCAGCATCGTGGCCTCTGCCGGGATGAATGTGCTGCTGGGCAACGCGTGGTCGGGAACATTGAGGTTGCTCACCTTGATCGGTGAGTTGTCCGCGAAGCCGGCCGGGAGTTCGGGTGCCTGAAGGCTGGCGCGCCCGAACCTCGCCACATACTCGGGGGAACCCACCACCGGCATGTCGCCGTGGGCGGCGGTGCTGAACCCCGCCACATCCGTGGTGCGGGCGGTGATCTGGACCACGTAGTCCGCGCTGACGACACCGTTGGTGTTCAGCAGATGACCGTCGAGACTGGCGTCGACGGCACTCTTGGACGACGCGGCGACATGGTGGAAACCCGCGAGGTAGTCACCGATGTGCACACCCGTGATTTCGACCGGTGTGCCGTCCGGCGAAACGAGCCGGTCCTCAATCGTCAGGCGGTCCGCGCGCTTGAGAATTCCGTCGTCACCGGCCAGGAGAAACAGGTGGTCACTGGTCACCGCGATCGCGGTGTTTGCGTACCGGACCAGCACCGTGAACTTCTGGCGTGACGCTCCGGTGGTACCGCCGCTGAAGACGACCGGCTGAGGGGCCCATTGCAACCCCGTTCCGGCGGCCATCACTTCGTCGCCTTCGACATAGGTCTCGATGGCCTTGAACGAGCCGCTGCCCTCTTGCACCATCGTGCCGAAGGCTAAGCACGAACAGGAGCAGTAGCAGGGCCCGCGTGAATCACGGGTCAGTACTGGGTGGTTGACCGGCCACCCTTCCGCTTTGCAGACTTCATTGATCTCGGGATCCGCACCGCTGCAATGAGCGGAATCGCATGGGCGAACTGGCACTTCGTTTCCCCTTTGGATGAATGGCGAACGAGGCAGGCAAGTTGTTTGCCGGCCCCGGGTATTCTCACGCCAAAGTAAAACTAGGGGAGCGGTCTTCACACGGGCAAGACCGGGTAAACATGATTCTTTTTCAAGTGCGCGGCGAATCACGGATTCCAGAAGGCCGTCAACGGGTCAGGGCCCGTACCGCGGTTCGCGGTACGGGCCCTGACCAAGGCATGGCCTCGGCGTCAGCTGTCGAAGACCTCCGCCACCAGCGCCGCCTGCTCCGCCTGGTGCCGCTTCGCGGAACCCACCGCCGGCGAGGAGGAGTGCGGACGCGAGATCCGCCGCAGCCGCTCCGACGCCGGGACGTCGGCGCCGACCGCCAGGTCCAGGTGGTCGATCAGGTTGAGTGCGATAAACGGCCAGGCACCCTGGTTCGCCGGCTCCTCCTGTGCCCAGATGTACTTCTCGGCGTTGGGGAACTTGGCGATCTCCGCCTGGAGTTCGGCCCCCGGCAGCGGGTAGAGCCGCTCGATCCGGACCAGGGCGGTGTCGTTCGCCCCGCGCTTGGTCCGCTCGGCGACCAGGTCGTAGTAGACCTTGCCGGAGCAGAAGACGACCCTGCGGACGTCCGCTGCATTGACTGTCTCGTCACCGATGACCGGGCGGAAGCCGCCCGTGGTGAACTCCTCCGCCTTGGACGCCGCGGCCTTCAGCCGCAGCATCGACTTCGGGGTGAAGACGATCAGCGGCTTGTGGTGCGGGTTGTGGACCTGCCAGCGCAGCAGGTGGAAGTAGTTCGACGGCAGCGTCGGCATGGCGACCGTCATGTTGTTCTGCGCGCACAGCTGGAGGTAGCGCTCGATCCGGGCCGAGGAGTGGTCCGGGCCCTGGCCCTCGTAGCCGTGCGGCAGCAGCAGGGTGACGCCGGAGGTCTGGCCCCACTTCTGCTCGGAGGAGGAGATGAACTCGTCCACGATGTTCTGCGCGCCATTGGCGAAGTCGCCGAACTGCGCCTCCCACAGCACCAGGGCGTCCGGGCGGGCCAGCGAGTAGCCGTACTCGAAGCCCATCGCCGCGTACTCGCTGAGCAGCGAGTCGTAGACGTTGAAGCGCCCCTGGTCGTCGGAGAGGTAGAGCAGCGGGGTGTAGTCCTCGCCGGTCTCGCGGTCCACCAGGACCGCGTGCCGCTGGCCGAAGGTGCCGCGGCGGGAGTCCTGGCCGGCCAGCCGGACCGGGGTGCCCTCCATCAGCAGCGAGCCGAAGGCGAGGGTCTCGCCCATGCCCCAGTCGATGGTGCCGTCCTCGATGCTGGCCGCGCGGCGCTGCAGCTGCGGCAGCAGACGCGGGTGCACGGTGACCCCGTCCGGCGTGTTGACCTGCGACTCGGCGATCCGCTTGACGACCTCCTGGGAGATCGCGGTGGTCACCGGCACCGGGAACTCCTCGGCCTGCTCGGCCGGGGCCTCGACGGTCACCGGGGCCGTGTCGGCCTCGCGGACCTCGAGGAAGACCTTCTCCAGCTGGCCCTGGTAGTCCTGCAGCGCCTGCTCGGCCTCCTCCAGCGTGATGTCGCCGCGACCGATGAGGGACTCGGTGTAGAGCTTGCGCACCGAGCGCTTCTTGTCGATCAGGTCGTACATCAGCGGCTGGGTGAACGAGGGGTTGTCGGTCTCGTTGTGGCCGCGACGGCGGTAGCAGATCAGGTCGATGACGACGTCCTTGTTGAACGCCTGGCGGAACTCGAAGGCCAGCCGCGCGACGCGCACCACGGCCTCCGGGTCGTCACCGTTCACATGGAAGATCGGCGCCTCGATCATCCGCGCGACGTCGGTGCAGTACATCGACGAACGCGAGGACTCCGGCGGCGCGGTGAAGCCGACCTGGTTGTTGATCACGATGTGCACGGTGCCGCCGGTGCGGTAGCCGCGCAGCTGCGACATGTTGAGCGTCTCGGCCACCACGCCCTGGCCCGCGAAGGCCGCGTCGCCGTGCAGCTGGATGGGCAGCACGGTGAAGTCCGTACCGGCCTTGCCGATGATGTCCTGCTTGGCGCGGGCGATGCCCTCCACCACCGGGTCGACGGTCTCCAGGTGGGACGGGTTGGCGGCCAGCGAGACCTTGATCTGCTCGCCGTCCAGGCCGGTGAAGGTGCCCTGGGCGCCCAGGTGGTACTTCACATCGCCGGAGCCGTGCATCGACTTCGGGTCGAGGTTGCCCTCGAACTCCCGGAAGATCTGGGCGTAGGACTTGCCCACGATGTTGGCCAGGACGTTGAGCCGGCCACGGTGGGCCATGCCGACCACGGCCTCGTCCAGGCGGGCCTCGGCGGCCGCGTCCAGCACCGCGTCCAGCAGCGGGATGACGGACTCGCCGCCCTCCAGCGAGAAGCGCTTCTGGCCGACGTACTTGGTCTGCAGGAAGGTCTCGAACGCCTCGGAGGCATTCAGCCGGCGCAGGATGCGCAGCTGCTCCTCGCGCTCCGGCTTGGAGTGGCCGCGCTCGACCCGGTCCTGGATCCACTTGCGCTGCTTGGGGTCCTGGATGTGCATGAACTCGATGCCGGTGGTGCGGCAGTACGAGTCGCGCAGCACGCCCAGGATGTCGCGCAGCTTCATCAGCGACTTGCCCGCGAAACCACCGACCGCGAAGTCCCGCTCCAGGTCCCACAGGGTGAGGCCGTGCTCGGTGATGTCGAGGTCGGGGTGCTTGCGCTGGCGGTACTCCAGCGGGTCGGTGTCGGCCATGACATGGCCGCGGACCCGGTAGGAGTGGATCAGCTCGAAGACCCGGGCGGCCTTGGTGACATCGTCGTCGTGCGAGGCGTCGATGTCCTTGAGCCAGCGGATGGGCTCGTAGGGGATGCGCAGCGCCTCGAAGACCTCGTCGTAGAAGCCGTTCTCGCCGAGCAGCAGCTGGTGCATGATCCGCAGGAACTCGCCGGAGGCGGCGCCCTGGATCACCCGGTGGTCATAGGTCGAGGTCAGGGTCATGACCTTGGAGATGCCCAGCTTGTTCAGGGCGTCCTGGGAGGTGCCCTGGAACTCGGCCGGGTAGTCCATCGCGCCCACGCCGATGATCAGGCCCTGGCCGGGCATCAGGCGCGGCACGGAGTGCACGGTGCCGATGCCGCCGGGGTTGGTCAGCGAGGCGGTGACCCCGGAGAAGTCGTCCATCGTCAGCTTGCCGACCCGGGCGCGCTTGACGATGTCCTCGTAGGCCTGCCAGAACTCGAAGAAGTTGAGGGTCTCGGCCTTCTTGATGGCCGCGACCACCAGCTGCCGGTCGCCGTTCGGCTTCACCAGGTCGATCGCCAGGCCGAGGTTGACGTGCTCGGGCTTGACCAGGGTCGGCTTGCCGTCCTTCTCCGTGAAGGAGTGGTTCATCGACGGCATCAGCTTCAGCGCCTGCACCATGGCGAAGCCGATGAGGTGGGTGAAGGAGACCTTCCCGCCCCGGGCGCGCTTGAGGTGGTTGTTGATGACGATGCGGTTGTCGAACAGCAGCTTGACCGGGACCGCCCGGACGGACGTGGCCGTCGGCAGCTCCAGCGAGGCGTTCATGTTCTTGGCGACCGCGGCGGACGGGCCGCGCAGCGTCACGAACTCCGGGCCCGCGGAGGGCTCCGCGGCGGCCTTCACGACCGGCTTGGCGGCGGGCGCCGGCCTGGCGGCCGGAGCGGCCTTCGCCGGGGCCGGGGCGGCCGGAGCCGCCGCGGCGGGCTTCGCGGGCGCGGCAGCCGGGGCCGCGGCGGCCGGGGCGGTGGGCGCGGCAGCCGGGGCCGCGGCCTGCTGCGGCGCGGCGGCGGAGCCCGCGTCCTTGCCCGGCTTGTAGTCGGCGAAGAAGTCCCACCAGGCTCGGTCGACCGAGTTCGGGTCCTGGAGGTACTGCTGGTAGATCTCGTCGACGAGCCACTCATTGGGACCGAACACATCGGCAGGGCTCTGGCCCTGCCCGTCTTGTCCGGTCGAGATGCTCGGTGAGTTCGGGGACTGTGGCGACACGGCGGCAACCGCCCTCTTCCGCTTCCTAAAGGTGGTGGACAGCGGAAATAAAGGCTACGCCTGTCCGGGGCTCTGATGCAGGCCACCAGGGCCAGTCGTCGCCTAAGTCACACTCTCCGCCGGGTTTCGGGGCATGGCTTGGCGGGAAACACACGGGGTTCTGCCCGTCCCACGCGTTTCCGGGTTCGCCGAATCCAGCCTCGCATCCGGGCGGATGCGTGCGTCCCTCACCGACCCTACGTCAACTCGGATTATGCGGGTTCTCCCGGAAGAGTGACCTGGATCCGGCAGCCCCGGGGGGATTCGGCCACTCCTATCCGCCCGCCGTGCAGATCCACCGCCCAGCGGGCGATCGCCAGGCCCAGGCCGGTGCCGCCGTCGCTGCCCGGGCCCTGCTGGCCCGAGCCGCCGCGGTTGAAGCGCTCGAAGACCCGATGCCGCTCGGCCTCGGGAATGCCGGGCCCCTCGTCCAGCACCTCCAGGGCCAGCGACTGCGAACCCTCGCCCCGGCGCGCGCGGATGGTCACCCGGCCGTGCGGGGGGCTGTGTTTGACGGCGTTCTCCACCAGGTTGGCCACCACCTGGTGCAGCCGCTCGGCGTCCGCGTGCGCGGTGAGCTCCGGCGGCGAGACGTCCAGGTGCAGATGGACGTCCTTGCGGGCCCTGGGGGAGGCGCCGGAACCACAGGCGATGCTCGCCTCCTTGAGCACCCCGGCCAGATAGGGCCACACCTCGAAGCGCCGGGCGTGCAGCGTCACCACCCCGTTGTCCAGCCGGGACAGGTCGAGTAACTGCTCCACCAGCCGCCCCAGCCGCTCCGTCTGCTGCAGCGCGGTGCGCATGGTCTCGGGATCGGCGGCCGAAACCCCGTCCACCACGTTCTCCAGCACCGCCCGCAGCCCTGCGATGGGGGTGCGCAGCTCGTGCGAGACATTGGCGACCAGCTCCTTGCGGTGGGTGTCCACCGCCTCCAGATCGGCCGCCATCCGGTTGAAGGCGGTGGCCAGGTCGCCGAACTCGTCCCGCCGCCCGGCGCTCACCCGCCGGGTGTAGTCACCGTGCGCCATCGCCCGGGTGACCTCGGTCATCTCGTCCAGCGGCGCGGTCAGGCCGTGCGCCACAAACTGGGTGATCAACAGCGAGGCGATGATCGAGAAGACCGTGATCACCCGCAGCTCGGTCGCCGAGTGGATCGCCACGAACACCAGGAACGTCGTGATGACCACCGAGCCGATCACCAGCGCACCCAGCGCGGCCTTGACCGACCGGTAGGGGTCCAGCGGCCGCAGCGCCTCCCAGACCCGGCCCCAGAACCCCGGCCCGCTGGTCATGCGCCGCCCATCAGGCCGGGGTCTCCAGGGCGTACCCCACCCCGTGCACCGTACGGATCCGCTCCGCCCCGATCTTTCGGCGCAGCGCCTTGATGTGGCTGTCCACGGTCCGGGTGCCGGAGGCGTCCGCCCAGTCCCAGACCTCCGCCAGCAACTGCTCCCGGGAGAGCACCGCGCGCGGCGTGTTCGCCAGACAGACCAGCAGGTCGAACTCGGTCGGCGTCAGGTGGACGTCCGCGCCGCGCACCCGCACCCGCCGCTGCGCATGGTCGATCTCCAGCTCGCCCAGCCGCAGGATGCCGTTGCGCGGAGTGTGCGCGGCGAGCGTGGCCCGCTCCACGCGCCGCAGCAGGACATGCACCCGGGCCGCCAGCTCGCGCATGGAGAACGGCTTGGTCATATAGTCGTCCGCCCCGACGCCCAGCCCGACCAGCATGT
Source organism: Streptomyces xingningensis (assembly GCF_054957865.1). NCBI lineage: Bacteria > Bacillati > Actinomycetota > Actinomycetes > Kitasatosporales > Streptomycetaceae > Streptomyces > Streptomyces xingningensis. The sequence continues at coordinate 46,441 of NZ_JBDJPF010000020.1, read as the reverse complement.
CGGTCTCGTCGTCGCGCGCGGTGAGCATCAGCACCGGCACCGGTCTCTGCGCCTGTACCCGGCGGCACACCTCCAGGCCGTCATAACCGGGCAGCATCACATCCAGCACCAGCAGATCCGGCTGCCATGCCTCGGTGGTGTCCACCGCCGCGGGCCCGTCGCCCGCCGTCCTCACCTGAAAACCCTCGGCCCGTAGCCGTGCCGCGATGGCCTCGGCGATGGTCCGGTCGTCCTCGACGATCAGCACCCGCCGCTGCGCACCGGCCGAGGCGGCTGCGCCGCTCGGGCCGATGTGTGTCTGCTCCATGCGCCCGCCCCCAGCGTGTCCCGTGCCCCTGCCAGCCCTCCAGCTGTGTGGCAAGCAGGGTACGGGCAGGTGACGGGGTGCGGCTACGCGGCACGGAGAGCGAGATGGACGACGTCGGGGACGCCTCGGGCAACGGTGATCTCTTCGGTGGTTACCCCGTCGAATCCGGCATTCCGCAGGGCGTTTTCGAACTCCGGGGAGGGCTGCGCCGACCACACGGCGAGCACCCCGCCGGGCGTGAGCCGCTCCCGGCAGACCGCCAGCCCGGCCGGGGAGTAGAGGCTTTCGTTGCCCTCGGTGACGGTCCAGCCGGGGCCGTTGTCGATGTCCAGGCACAGCGCGTCGTAACGCCCCGCCGCCGCCAGGTGTTCGATCAGGTCCGCCCGGACGACCTCGGTGCGCGGATCGGTCAGCGCCCCGGCGGAATACACCCCCAGCGGGCCGGTGCGGTGCCAGTCGATGACCGCCTGCTCGCGTTCGACCACGGTGATCCGGCCCCAGCGGGGCTCGGCGGCGGCCCGGGCGAGCGAGAAGCCCACCCCCAGACCGCCGATCAGCACGGCCGGGTCCCGGCGCCCGGTGGGCAGCGCGGCGAGCGCGGCATCGACCAGCAGACGCTCGGAGCGACCGTCCGAAGTGTCCATCAGGAAACAGCCGTTGGCGATGATCTCGTACACTCCGGGCTCGTACACTCCGGGAGTGCCGCCGCGGTGGCGCAGCACCACCTCGCCATGGGGGCCGTCCCGGCGGTCCAGGACCACGGGCTCGTGCGGGGCGTACGGAGTGGTCATACGGGCCTCCGGAGATCAGCGATGTTCGAGGACACACCCTGCGGGCACTCCCGAAGGTTAAGAGGTTGACAAGGCCCGGACTTGGTCCGGGCAAGGAGTTGTCCGTTCGAAGGCCGTGCACCGTAAGGTGCTTGGTGAGCGGCCGGTGCCCGGTCGCGCCGACGCCCGAGCAGGACCGGCGGAAAGCCGACGAAAGGGGCCTGGCCGAGTGACCGCGGTTGACCCCGCAGACGAGAGCGCCGATGCCACCGCCCCCGGGCCGGCCCCCGGGCGGTGGTGGCGCCGCGTACTGCACGAGCTGATCCCCACCCCCAGGGCCACCCCGTTCACCTTCTGCTACGGGCTGGTGCTGCTCGCCACCGCCCTCTACGCCGACTTCGGCGACGAGGCCACCGTCAACCAGCTGCTGCGCGACTCCAGCACCGATGCCGCGCACCTGGCCGACCGGCCGCTGGTCGTCCTGGTGGCCAGCGCCCTGTGGATCGCGGGCGGCTGGTTCTCGTTCTACGGTCTGGCCTTCGCCCCGATCCTCGGCGCGCTGGAGCGCCGGGTCGGTGGGCTGCGCACCATCGCGGTCTTCCTGCTCGGCCATGTCCTGGCCACCCTGGCCACCGAGTTGCCGGTCGCGGGCGCCGTCGCGGCGGGCAGCCTGCCGGCCGCCTCGCTGCACCGCCTCGACTACGGCATCAGCTTTGGCCTGATGGCCTGTCTGGGAGCGCTCGCGGGGCTGTTGTCGCACTCCTGGAAGTGGACCCTGCTGAGCCTGGCCGCACTGATGTGCGCCCAGGACCTCATCGAGTTCGCCGATCCGCTGGCCAGTTGGGGCCATCCGATCGCCCTGCTGACCGGGGTCGCCTGCCAGGTGCTGCTACGGGACAGCGTCCGGGGCCCATGGCGGCACCGCCCGGGCCGCTCGGGCACCGGGCAGGCCGTCCCACCGCCGGTCCGGGCGGCGGCCCTGCCCGGGCAGGGCGATCCGGCCGGTGACCCTCAGCAGGCCGCGGCCGGGGGCCCGACCGGCGTCGACGCCGGGGAAGAGGCGGTCGAGGGCGGCGAAGCCGGGTCCGTCGGAGCGCCCCCAGGGGCGCCGGACCCGGTCGGCGGGGTCACTGCCGCGGACGGCGGCGGCGAGGAACGACGCCGCGACGCGGACGCCCTCCAGCCACGCTGAGACGGGAGCCCGAGCCGCGCTGGGACGGGGCCCGCGACCAGTCGGCGTCACCCCGACGGACCACCGCCGGGCCTTTCCCGGCCCACGGCGATCGCTCACAGCGAACACGGCGCCGGGAACATCCGGTGCGCCCCGGGCATTGAGCCCACATAGCTCAACTTGCCTGCCGAAGGGGAGATCATGGCTGCTGAGTCCACGGCGTTCACACCGCTCACCCTGCCCGTGCTGCCGCTCGACGACGAGGTGGTGCTGCCCGGCATGGTCGTACCCCTGGACCTCACCGACGCGGAGGTCCGGGCCGCGGTGGAGGCCGCGCAGGCCGCGGCGCGGGGCGGCGCCAAGCCGCGGGTGCTGCTCGTCCCGCGGATCGACGGCACCTACGCGGGCGTCGGCACCCTGGGCAGCGTCGAGCAGGTGGGCCGCCTCTCCGACGGCGACCCCGGCGCGCTCATCCGAGGCATCCGCCGGGTGCGGATCGGGGCGGGCACCACCGGCCCCGGCGCGGCCCTCTGGGTCGAGGGCACGGCCATGGAGGAGGTCACTCCGGATCCTGTCCCCGGATCCGTCACCGAGCTTATGAAGGAGTACAAGGCCCTCGCCACCAGCTGGCTGCGCAAGCGCGGCGCCTGGCAGGTGGTGGACCGCGTCCAGCAGCTGGACGACGTATCCCAGCTCGCCGACAACTCCGGCTACTCGCCGTTCCTCACCGTCGCCCAGCGCGTCGAACTCCTGGAGACCGCGGACCCGGTGGCCCGCCTCAAGCTCGCCGTGCAGTGGCTGAGCGAGCACCTCGCCGAACAGGACGTCGCCGAGTCCATCGCCAAGGACGTCCAGGAGGGCGTGGACAAGCAGCAGCGCGAATTCCTGCTCCGCCGCCAGCTGGAGGCCGTCCGCAAGGAACTCGCCGAGCTCAACGGCGACCCGGACAGCGAATCCGACGACTACCGCGCCCGGGTCGAGGCCGCCAACCTCCCGGAGAAGGTCCGCGAGGCGGCCCTCAAGGAGGTCGACAAGCTCGAGCGCGCCTCCGACCAGAGCCCCGAGGGCGGCTGGATCCGCACCTGGCTGGACACCGTCCTCGAACTCCCGTGGAACAAGCGCACCGAGGACTCCTACGACATCCCCGGCGCCCGTGCCGTCCTGGACGCCGACCACGCGGGCCTGGACGACGTCAAGGAGCGGATCACCGAATACCTGGCCGTGCGCAAGCGCCGCGCCGACCGGGGGCTGGGCGTGGTCGGAGGGCGGCGCGGGGGAGCGGTCCTCGCGCTCGTCGGCCCGCCCGGCGTCGGAAAGACCTCGCTCGGCGAGAGCGTGGCCAAGGCCATGGGCCGTGAGTTCGTCCGCGTCGCCCTCGGCGGCGTCCGCGACGAGGCCGAGATCCGCGGCCACCGCCGCACCTATGTCGGCGCGCTGCCCGGCCGTATCGTCCGGGCCGTCAAGGAGGCCGGCTCCATGAACCCGGTCGTTCTCCTCGACGAGATCGACAAGGTCGGCTCCGACTTCCGCGGCGACCCCGCGGCGGCCCTGCTGGAGGTCCTCGACCCGGCCCAGAACCACACCTTCCGCGACCACTACCTGGAGGTTGAACTCGACCTGTCCGACGTGGTGTTCCTGGCCACCGCCAACGTCCTGGAAGCCATCCCCGAGGCCCTGCTGGACCGCATGGAGCTGGTCCGCCTCGACGGCTACACCGAGGACGAGAAGGTCACCATCGCCCGCGACCACCTGCTGCCCAGGCAGCTGGAGCGCGCGGGCCTGGAGCCGGGCGAGGTCGTGATCACCGACGACGCCCTGCGCAGGCTGGCCGGCGAGTACACCCGCGAGGCGGGCGTCCGCACCCTGGAGCGCTCCCTGGCCCGCCTGCTCCGCAAGGTCGCCGCCCAGCACGAACTCGGCGAGCGGGAACTCCCGTTCACCATCGGCGTGGAACAGTTGCGCCCGCTCATCGGACGCCCGCACCACACCCCTGAGTCCGCCCAGGACCCGGCCGAGCGGCGCACCGCCGTCCCGGGCGTGGCCACCGGCCTGGCGGTCACCGGCGCGGGCGGCGACGTCCTGTTCGTCGAGGCCTCCCTCGCCGACCCGGAGACGGGCGGCGCGGGCCTGACCCTCACCGGCCAGCTCGGCGATGTGATGAAGGAGTCCGCCCAGATCGCCCTGTCCTTCCTCCGCTCCCACGGCGCCGAACTCGAGCTCCCCGCCGGTGACTTCGAGGACCGCGGCGTCCATCTCCACCTCCCGGCGGGCGCCATTCCCAAGGACGGTCCGAGCGCCGGCATCACCATGACCACCGCCTTGGCCTCCCTCCTCTCCGGCCGCCAGGTCCGCCCGGACGTCGCGATGACCGGCGAGGTCTCCCTCACCGGCCGGGTGCTGCCCATCGGCGGCCTCAAGCAGAAGCTGCTGGCCGCCCACCGGGCGGGCATCACCACGGTGATCATCCCCAAGCGCAACGAGCCGGACCTGGACGACGTCCCGGCGGAGGTGCTCGAGAAGCTCGACGTCCGCCCCGTCTCGGACGTCCGCCAGGTCCTCGCGCTCGCCCTCCGGCCCGCGGGTGTGGAGGTAGCGGTCGCGGCGTGACGGCCGTCGGCCGCCGCCGCGCCCGGCGCCCCGGTTCCCGCCCCCGCGGCGGGGCCGGGCCGTCGCGCGTTCCGGCTATGGCCGAACCGGAAAAGGGCTCTGGACGGCGGCGGTATGGTCCGCACATGGGAAAGCATGTGCCATTCACAGGCGGCGAGAAGGAAAGCCTGCAGGCCAGTCTCGACCGGCACCGCGATGTGGTGCTGTGGAAGCTCGACGGCCTGGACGACGAGCAGTTGCGGCGGCCGATGACCCCCTCCGGGACAAACCTGCTGGGTCTGGTCAAACACCTGGCGGCCGTCGAATACGGATGGTTCTGCGAAACCTTCGGCCGCGACACCGAACCGCTCCCGTTCGACCCCGACGACGAGAACGCCGACCTGCGGGTCGAGCCGCATGAAACCACGGCGGACATCGTGGAGTTCTACGGCCGCGCCCGAACCGCCGCCGACCGGGTGGCCGAGGAACTGGCACTCGACGACCTGGGAACGGCCTGGTCCGGCGAAACGGTGTCGCTGCGCTGGGTGCTCATCCATATGATCGAGGAAACCGCAAGGCACGCGGGCCATATGGACATCGTCCGCGAACTCATCGACGAGGCCACCGGCTACCACCCCGAGGCGGGATGACTCTTCAGCCCGACCCGGACGAGGCGTTCGAGCCGATCGCCCACGATCTGCGCACCTGTGGTCTGCCATGCCACCTGAAATACGCGGCCCCTTCCGGTGAGCCCCCCGAACGGTGGCGGCAACTCGCGGTCGCCCGCGTCCGCGTCGGCTACCTGGACTTCCCCCCGGACCTCACACCTGCGGCGCGGACCCGGGCCCTCGCCTTCCACACACAGGCGGCCATACTGGAAAACCTCCAACTGCTCCCGCTGGACCGGCCCTGGCCGATGTGCAAGGACGGCCACCCGCACCCCATGGACCTCGCCTGGGCGGGCGGCGACGAGTGGCCCTACTGGAGGTGTCCGGCAACCGACGCATACCGCTGGCCGGTTGGCGAGCACCCCGGCGTGACGTAGCCCCCGTCGGCTGCCGCCAGGCCTACGGAGGCGGTGAGCGGGCGGACAGGAACCGCCCCGGCATGCATGGTCGTCCCTCATGCGGGGCCCCCGGCAACGTCACTGCCCACCGCACTTCAAAGGACGCATGACGCAATGGACTACTGGAATCACAATGTGCATTACCACCGGCTTGTGCTCGACGCCGTGCAGTCCGAATGCGGCTCGGCTCTGGATGTCGGATGCGGTGACGGACTGCTGGCCTGCAAGCTGGCCCGGCAAGTCCCCACAGTGACAGGCGTGGACGTCTCTGATGCAATGATTCGCCTTGCCCGCGAGCGCAGTTCGAATCTGCGCAACGTGACCTTCATGGAGGGCGACCTCCTCGATGACTCACACGGCCTGCTCCCCGAAGGGAAATACGATTTCGTCAGTGCCGTAGCGATGGTCCACCACGTCGAATTCTCCAAGGCGATCAAGGCCATGATCCGTCTGCTTGCGCCGGGCGGACGCCTGGTGATCATCGGCCTTGCCCGCAACCGGACGCCGCTGGAGTGGATCACCGGAGTTGCCGGTATCCCGGCAGCCATGCTGATCGCCCGCCGCCACGGAGGCAGCACCGGCCCGGACGGAATGCCGGTACAGACGCCCACCATGACCTGGGGTGAGGTTCGCCGGGGGGCGACACGCCTGCTGCCCGGCTGCCGCTTCCGCCGCCACCTGCTGTGGCGCTACTCGCTCACCTGGGACAAGCCCGCCGTGAGCACGAGGTAAGTCGCCCCGGTGCGCGTGAACGCACGTAGCGAGGGCGAACCGACGATCAGCCGAGCCGGCCGTGAGGAACGGGCTCAACACGCGACGGTGGCCCGCCAATGGCGGTGGATGATCTCGCGGTAGCGGGTGTGGGCGGGGTTACGCCCCGCGTGCCGCGTGGCCCAGCCGTACGCGTCCCCGAAGTCGGCTCCGGGCACGGATGCGGCGCCGCACGCGGTGCAGTGCATGGCGAAGGTGACGGGGGCCTCCGTCTCGACCTCCGGCCGGATCACCGCGCAGGTGCTCATTTGCCGCACCTGCCCGCGGAGTTGGCGGCCTGCACCTTGGCGCTGAGCCGCTCGGCGTCGGTGGCGGGGCGTACGGAGCCGACGTCCGCGTTCCACTCGAGGCCGCCACGGGGCGGGCGGAGATGGAGGAGCGTGCCTTCGCGGGCCATGACCTGGCCGAGTGCGCCGGTACGAGTGTCGACGACGAAGGCGCCGGGTTCGGGGGTCACTTGGCGGCTCCGGTGCGGCGGGGGATGACGTCGATGCCGTGGGCGGTGACCCAGAGGAAGTGCGAGTTGCTGCTTCCCTGTGGCGGCGTAGTTGGAGGGTAGGAGCGCCTTGGCTCGGTGGGAGTTGTGGAGGCGCGTTGGCAGGCGCACGGAGTGGCGGGGATTCTGCGGGCGAAGAGAGCCCTCGCCCAGTCGAAGAACCGGACTGTAAAGTCCCTCACGTCATCAGCTCCTCAGAGGCTGGTGGCCATGCCCCCGGGCCGATTGCGCGGTCGCGGGGGTCTTCCATGGGCGCCACCATAGAGCAGCACCGTTGCACACGTCTATAGTCGTCTGCCAGGATAGGCATCTATGTTCGGCTGGCCGTGCGTATGTACAGTCGTTGCTGTGATGGAGTTCGACCCAACGCGCCCAAAGTGGACGCAAATCGCTGATGTCATCCGGCAGCGCATCGCCACCGGCGAATACCCACCGAACTATCTGATCTCAGAGGCGCGGCTGGAGCAGGAATTCGGGGTCGCACGTGTGACGGTGCGCAAGGTAACCGCTGCGCTTCGTGAAGAGGGTTTGATCATCACTACCCACGGGATGGGGTCGTTCGTCGCGAAGCGGTAGCCGATGGCTTCGGTTCTGTGTCCTGGATCAGCAGTCGGTGTGACTCCTGCACCCCCTCCGGCAGGGAGTCCGGGGAGAACCATCGGGCCTCCAGGATCTCAAACGAGTCGATCTTGAGGGTGCCACCGATCAGTTCGGCCTCGTAGGAGACCTCCACACGGAGCTTGTAGCCGCTGGCTGGTCCTCCGGCCATGCGGTGGCAACAGCAGCACTCGGCCCTGGTCGTCACGCACGATGCCGGTGACGCCGACCATGAACTTGGCGTGCGCCAGCCGGAGCACACGCCACTGCATAGGGCCTCGGATGATCCGCCACAGTCGGGCGATGAGTCGTTTCATGGTGCGCCTGCGCTGGAGCGTTGTCATGCCGGTGACGTTAGGAAAGGCGAGTCCAGGGCTCAACGCTCTTGCGAGGAATTGCGCGGTTTCACGTCAAGGGCGTTGACGGCCGCGGTGATCAACGACCGCGCCGCGCGCCCGTACACCGCCTGTCCGGCCAGCTCGCCGAAAGCCCTTCGATACAGGGACAGCTCACTGGGTGAGGTAACCGTGACCCTGGCGGACAGCAGCTCGATGCCGACTTGCTGCTCGTCGTAGATCGTGAAGCTCTCCATGATCCAGAGCGGGCGCCGGGCTTTGAAGGGGATGACGCCGAGTGCCACCGACGGCAGCGACATCACCTCCAAGAGGTAATCGAGCTGCTCAGCCATGACGGCTGGGCTGGATGTACACGACCGGAGGACCGACTCCTCGACCAGTAGGGCACATTGATGATTGCCGTCTCTGATGACGTGGGAGCGGGCGAGGCGTGCGGACGCCGCTTCGTCCGTGTCCTCGATGGTTTGGTGAAAGCGTCCATAGGAGGCAAGGACCGCACGGGCATAGCTCTCGGTCTGGAGCAACCCGGGCACCACGTTGGAGCAGTAGACGCGGAACCGCCTTGTGCGTTCGTACAGAGGCACTACTTCATCTTGGAGGCGGCGTAGCCCGGCGCGGTGCAGCCGTCGCCACTGTACGTACATGGAGTCCGCGGTGCGGGACGCGGCGATGAGGTCGGGGGCTTGTTCATCCACACCGCAGGCGGCACACCATGCGCGAATGTCCGCGTCGGTGGTTGGCTGCTTCGCCTTCTCTATGCGTGATGTTTTGGACGGGTGCCAGCCACAACGATCAGCCACCTCTCGCCCAGCGAGCCCGGCGTCCAGGCGGATCTCTCGGAGCCTGGCGGCAAGGGCTTCACGGGCGGCTTGGGCGCTGGACGAGGGGGACTTGGGCATGGTGACAGAACAGTAGAGTGCGTGGTCAGACCTTGAAGTCCTCGTGCGGGATGCCGCGTTCCCAGACGGTCTCGAAGGCTTCGGTCTCGGGGATCGATCCCGTAGCGAAGCACTCCTCCAGGGTGCGTTCGTTGGCCTTCCAACCTTGGAACACGACGTCGGCGTTTTCCTCGTCCACCCAGACAGTGGGGCACTGCCCGGTGTCCGTGCCGGGGTCGATACCGATGAACCGTAGCGACATGAGGGCCCTCCCGCGCCGAGGTTAGAAGCGGCAGCTTGTGTGGACCTTGCCGGAAGCGGCGGTATTGCGTCAATGGTGCGTAAGCTCGTGGTTTGCTTCAACAGGGATCGAAAACCCTCTTCTTGGCGCCCTATTTCGTGAGGGAAAGCAACCCGCAGTCGGGAGCGCCGCTACCGGGGCCGCCCAGGCCGGCCGGCGCCGCTACGGCCGTAGGCCATCTTCTTCAACCGCACGCGTTCCGCGGCACTTGGGGCTATCGGACAGGCATGGCAGACGGGCATGGCGGGCGAACCGATCGGCCGAAGTGGATCACTGGCAAGCCACAGCCTGCCCCGCCCGCCGCGGGGGCGGAGCCCAGACGTCGAGGCTGAGCGCGGCATCCCACGCCATGAGCACCGGGTGGGGACAGGATGGCCTTGACCGCAGTTGTGTGGAGGCCAGAGCGGCGACTGTCCGGGGACTGTTGGCGCTCTGGGGGATTCGGCCACCCCCGCGCACGGCCGATGCTCCTGCTTCAGGGCCGGTAGACGCACTCCGCCAGCGTCGCGTGCTTCTTCCAGCCCAGCGTCTCGTACAGCGCGCGCCCGGCGCCGGTCGCGCCGAGAACGCCGAGGACCGCGCCTGTCTCCAGGGCGCGGTCGGCAAGTGTACGCATCACGAAGTTGCCCAGCCCGCGCCGCCGATGGGCCTCCTCGGTCACCACCCGGTCCACGACCACGGCTTCCCCGAGGGATGCCATCTGCCCCTGGGCCGCCTGCTCGCCCGCCGCATCCAGCACCCGAGCGTAGGTGACCGCTCCAATGGTCTCCACAGTCGTGGTGTATCCCTCAGGCGCGACCGGGTCCGTGGCCATCAGGTCAACGGCCATCAGATGGCCGCTCTCCTCCCAGGCCCACCCCTGGGGCAGCCAGGACTCGATCTCCTCCGGCTCCGCGGGCATCTTCATCCAAGTCCGTGGCACGGACACCGAGGCCGCGGCGCTGCGGACCAACAACTCCTCGGCCTCGGGCAGGACATGACGTCCCACTTCGTCGGCGTTGCTGGCCACTTCGATATAGAACCCCCAGGGCTTCTCGACAGGCGGGGGCGTCCGCCGGGACACGGCCCAGCCCGCCGCCCAAGTCCTCACTATGTCCGCAACCATCAAGCCCTCCCGAAGCTGTGGCCGTACCAACGGCCGGGTAATAGACAGCAGTCGGGAGCACACATTACGTCGCCGTGCAGTCTGCGGCATCTGCTTTGCCGGGGTGCAGCTCCTGAAGGGCAGTCGTGAAAGATCGCAAATGGTAGAACCGCCACCAGTCGGCAATCATTACGAGGGCGCCGCCGCCCTACCCGCCGGCAGTCCCGAAGGACTTCCGAAGTCGAGTACTTAGGTTAGCCTAAGTTTTGGCAGTGATCGAAAGCCGGGCGGGCTGTGCGGCGCATCACAGTCTTGGTGGGTTGTTAATGGCTTATGCGGAGCAATAACTTCCGCATAAGGGTCGAGGGTTGCAGCAAGAAGCTCCGCTGGCCCTTGAGTCTCATCGGTACCGTCCTCCGTCACGCTCAATCGACGGTCGTCACCGTCGAGTTACCCCAGGGAGCGCCGCCATGCGTCAGACCCACCTGCTGAGAGCCGGCCTCGGCTTGACCACAGCCATAGCCATCCTGTCGGCGACCGTCCTGCCGGCCGCCGCGGCTGCGGGCAAACCGGCTGCCGCACCGCAGGCCGTGCAGGCCGTGAAGACCGTGCAGAACGCCAAGGATTCCGTGAGCGTCGGCTGGCTGAGCGCCGAAGAGCGCAAGGCGCTGGCTCCGTTTGTGCACTACGGCAGCGATGGCTACCGGCTGGATACCAAGGGCGCCGAGGCCGCCGGTGTGGGCAAGCAGGCGATCGACGCGGTCGGCACCGCTGTGGCCCGCCTGAACGCGCTGTCGGGCAAGAAGCTTGCGGTCAGCAAGGACGGCGAGGGTGTGGTCGTCAACCCCTCGGCCGCGGACGCCGGACTCGGCTTGCGCAGTGCGCCGGTCCAGATCGTGGACGGCATCACCGTCAAGGTCACCTGGTTCGGGCTGCTGATCCACCTGGACTCGTTTGCCGCCGGGAAGGTGCAGGCGGGGGTCGACATCACCAAGGACCTCGTCCAGATCGTGACCAGTGTGGTGACGCTCGCCTCCCTGGGCAGCCTGCTTCCGGCCACCGTGCTCGTCGCCGCGCTGACGGACCTGGGCTCCAAGGCGGTCTCCTTCTGCAAGACGCGGCAGGGAGAGCTGTATGTCTACATCACCTGGGTGGGCGTCCCGGTCTGCAACCCCTTCGCCTGAGTCCGGTTCCATACTGACAGAGGGACAAAGCTGACAGAGGGACAAAGCTGGCAGAGCGTCAAAGCAGTCTACGCCGCAGCGCACCCCCGGGCTACGCTGAACTCCGAAGTCGAGTGCTGTGTCAGGGGGTTGCGGTGGTGGAGATGGACACCCTGCTGGGCCAGATCGTGCCGGCGGTCGATGCGGCGGTGGCCGCCTATGGCGTGGGCGTGCTGACCAGAGCCGAGGACGAGGCGGCCGATGCGACGGTGCGGCTGGGGCAGCGGCTGCTGGCCCGGATCCTGCACCGCAGCGCCGACCCTGTGCCGGTCCGGGCCGCCGTCACCGACCTGGCGGAGGACGCGGAGGAGCCGGACGCGCTGGCCTCGTTGCGGCTGCAGATCAAGAAGGTGCTGGCGGGTGATCCGGAACTCGCCGCCGAGCTGGCCGAGTTGCTGCCAAGAGGTGCCCAGGTGACCGGGCGCGGGGTCGCCATCGGTGGGGGCAACTTCGGGATCGTCGCCACCGGCGACGGCGCGACGAACGTGCAACGCCGATGAGCAGCGGGTTAGGTGGGCAAGGGGTGCCCGGGGGCCGGCCCGGCGATGACCCGTCGGTGGTGGTCCACGGCGACAACCGGGGCATCGTCAGCACCGGCGCCTATGCGTTCAACGTGGTCTACGCGGAGGGCCGCTTCGTCGAGGCCCGCAGCGTGCTGGAGCTGCCGCTCCGGGAGCCTCCCGCGCTGCCGGTCTCCTCGCGGCCCCGGCTGTTCGGCCGGGAGGCGACGGTCGCGGAGATCGCCGAGCGGCTGACCACCGGTGGCAGGGCGCAGTTGTACGGACCGCCCGGCGTGGGCAAGAAGGCGATCGCCTGGGCGGTGCACCGGAGGCTGGCGGTCAGCGGGGTACGGGGTCATGCCCTGCTGCCCCGGGCCGGGGAGGAGGACACCCTCGAAGCGCTGTACGGGCGCCTGGCCGGGCTGTTCTTCGGCAGGAACTTTCTGCGGGGAGTCGATGAGTCGATGCTCCGCGCCGCCGTCGCCGGGGTCACCGCGCACCTCACCCTCATCGACAGCACACTGAGCCAGGAGGAGCTGTCCAGGCTGCTGGAGACGTTCTCCGGCTGTACCTTCCTGATCACCTCCCAGTACCGGACGCTGTCCGACCCCGGGGCGGCCCACCATGTGCAGCCGCTGGCCCGCGCCGCCGCCGTCGATCTGCTCAGCGCCGAGCTCGGGCTGCCACTCGGCCCGGCCGGCCTGCAGAACCTGCAGTTCGACCACGTCTATCGGATGGCCGAGGGCAGGCCGCAACGGCTGCTCCAGTACGCGGAGTTCATCAAGGCGTCCGATGAGTGGCGGGCCCGGCTCACCGAGGAACCCTTTGACCGGCCGCGTCCGGTGGATCCCGGTCGGCTGAGCCCGCAGCGGCAGGCCGAGACCCTGGCCGTCGCCCTGGGCGAGACCGCCCGGCAGGTGCTGTTGGCGCTGGCCACCTTCGGGCCCGCCATGGATTCGGCCTGGTTCGCGGCGGTCACCGGAAATCCGCGGGCCATGGACTCGGCGGCGGAGCTGTGCGACCGGCAGCTGGTGATGTGCGACGCCGGGATCTGCCGGATCACCGAGGACGCCGTAGCCGCGGTGCGGGCCCAGAACTGGGGCCGCTCGGACGTCCTCACCGCGGCGAGGGGAATCCTGGCCTGGCTCACCGGGCCATACGCGCCGCCTGCCCCGGACCCACAGTTGCTGCTGGCCGTCGCACATGAACTGGACGCTGCGCACCAGTGGGCGACGGCCGCACAGTTCGCCAGGATCGCCGCGCCGGTCGCGCTGCAAACCGGCCGTGGACAGACGGCACTTCAGCTGTACGCCTTGGGCAGGAAGGCCGCCGGTCTCGGCGGATCGGCCGCGGACGTGGAGTACTACCTCCGTACCGGGGAGCAGACCCGCAGGCTGCTGGAGGGTGACGAGGTCGCCGCGGTCGCCGCCCTGGCGCTCTTCGCCGCGGGCGTCGGCCAGACCGCCTCGTTCGGGGCGGCGGGCGGCGTGGCGGGCAAGGGCGGCGGCCTGGTGGGCAAGGCGGCCGGCAGCCTCAAGGGGCTTCCGCTGTACACCAAGGCCGGCCTCGCGGGGGCCGCCATCGCGGTGGCCGCGACCGGCACGGTCATTGCCGTGAACAGCGGCGGTGATGAGGGGCCGTCCGCCCGGTGCCCCAATCCGCCCGCCGGGTACGCCAATGCGTGCACGCTCAAGCCGGGCGACTGTTTTGAACGCCCGTCTTTCGCGGGCGAGATGGAGAGCATCAAGCTGGCCCAGTGCGGCCAGGCGCACGGCGGCCAGGCGATCGGCGCCTTCACCGAGCCATCCGGCCCCTGGCCGGGGCAGGACGGGTACCGGCGGGACGCCGGGACCAAGTGCCAGCCCATCCTCAACAAGAACGTGGACAAGTCCGAGCTCGACCAGACCGCCCAGCTCGGCTACCTGGGGCCGAACTCCGTCACCTGGGACACGGGCTATCACCATGTGATCTGCATCGTCTTCTCGGATAGCGCGACCTGGACCACCTCCGCGCTCACCCCCGATGCCGACCTCTCGGTCCCGACCAGAAATTGACCTTGGATTTTGGGTCGGGCGGCGTCATGACCCCGCCGGCCGGAACCCGAACCGCAGCAGCCGCCCCAGGTCGCGGACCACGGGCACCCGCGCCATCACCTGGGCGCCCGACCTCGCGGCCCACGGCAGCCGTTCGACGCCGGGGAGCTCATTGCCCCGTACCGCGTCCAGACAGCGCAGGCCGGGCGCCCACCCCTCGAGCTCACCGGGATCGTCGATCGCCCAGTGGAACGTCGCCCCGGTGCGGCGGATCGGGGGCAACAGCGCGCCCATCCGCACGGCGAGCGAGTTGTAGCAGTCGAAGAGCAACTGCCCGCTCGGGAAGCGGTCCACCAGGCGCCGGACGAGCCGTCTGCCCTCCTCCTTCCGCAGATACATCGACAGGCCCTCGAAGACGACCAGGGTGGGCCGGTCGGCGGGGACTTCGGCGAGCCAGGCGTCCTCGGTGACGGAGGCGGCGAGCATCCGGTAGTCGCCGGGGGGCCGGGGCAGCAGGTGCTCGCGGATGGCGAGCACCTCGGGGAGGTCGACATCGATCCAGCGGACGGCCGGCGGCCGGTCGATCCGGTGCGCCCGGGTGTCCAGACCGCAGGCCAGGTGCAGGACGGTGGCCTCGGGGTGATGCGCCAGGAACTCGCGTGTCCAGATGTCGAGTTGGAGTGCGCGCAGGGCGATTCCCGCGGCGGTGAGGCGGCCCATGCCCACCCGGCGGAAGTCATAGTCGATGCCCGGCACGATCCTGGCCGCCTCGGTGTCGCCGAGTACGGGTGCCGGGGAGCGGCTGTCCAGGGCGCGGGCGTAGAGCGTGAAGAGCATGGTCTCCGGAACGCCGTGCAGGGTGATCTTCTCGCGGTTCATGGCCGATTCCCATCGCTCGCCTTCGCATCCAACGTAGCGCCGATGGTTTCTCGGCCCAACGGCGGAGTGGGACGGGACTGCGGGGCGAGGTGAGCGGGCCCTGAGTGGTCACTCTGGGTGAAGGCGAGATCGCCGTCAGCAGTTCGTCGCATGCCAGATGGGGCTGAAGTTGTAGGAGGAGTAGCCGTAGATGGTGCCGCGGGTGCGGTGTCATCAGCCGCCCAGATGACGCAACTTGTCCGGGTTGCGGATGACTCGGATCCCCGTGACCCGGCCGTCGAAGACCTCGACACTGGCCACCGTGCTCACCGTCCCGGCGACCAGGAACAGCAGGCCGGGCTCGCCGTTGACCGTCACCTCCCGTACCTCCAGCGCCTCCGGTTCGAGAGCCTGGGGCAGCACCCCCAGCAGGAAGCGGGCCACCTTGTCGGCGCCGTGCAGCGGGCGCAGCGCGGCGCGGATCTTGCCGCCGCCGTCGGTCCAGGCGGTGACCTCGGGGGCGAGGAGTTCCAGCATGCGGTTGAGGTCGCCGCCCAGGCAGGCGGCGGTGAACTCGTCGGTGACCCGCTTGCGGGTGTCGGCGTCGGCGTCGAAACGGGGGCGGCGGGCCTGGACATGGGAGCGGGCCCGGTGGCCCACCTGCCGCACCGCCGGCTCGCCGCGGTCCAGTGCCTCGGCGATCTCCTGGTAGGAGAAGCCGAAGACCTCCTTGAGCACAAAGACCGCCCGCTCCAGCGGGGACAGGCTCTCCAGGACGACGAGCATCGCGAGTGAGACCGATTCGGCCATCTCGACGTCCTCCGTGGCGTCCGGTGTGGTGAGCAGGGGCTCGGGGAGCCAGGTGCCGACATAGGCCTCGCGCTGGACGGCGGCCGAACGCAGCCGGTTGAGCGAGAGGTTGGTGACGGTGCGCGCGAGGTAGGCCCGGGGGTTGCCGACCGGGCCGGTGACGTCGCTCCACTTCAGCCAGGCGTCCTGCAGCACGTCCTCGGCGTCGGCGACGCTGCCCAGCATGCGGTAGGCGATGCCGAACAGCGTGCGCCGGTGCTCCTCGAAGAGGTCGGTCCTGTCCCGGTCGCGCTCGGTATTGTGCTCTTTCATACCCTCGACGGTATGGCACACCGGTCGGAGAAGCCCTGGCCGGTCAGGCCGAAGGCGCTGTTCATGCGCGAGCGCATGTTCTCCACCGCGACGATCGCGGTCAGCTCGACGAACGCCGCCTCGCCGAGCCGTCCGAGGAGCTCCGCGGCCAGTTCGTCGGTGACGCAGGGCGCCGTCTCGGTCATGGCCTCGGCGTACTCCATGACCAGCCGCTCCAGTTCGGTGAAGGCCGCCGGTTCGGTCCGCCAGCCGGGCACCTTGCTGATCTTGTCCAGGGGCAGGCCCAGCTCGTTGGCCTCCCAGTAGCCGAAGTCGGTGCACCAGGTGCAGCCGATCTTCACCGCGGAGGCCATCACGGCCAGGTGCTTGAGTCCCTTGTCCAGGCTGTTCCACTTCGCCGCGCTCAGTTCCAGGAGCGAGCCTCCGAACATGACCCGGCGGTTGTGCGCGACCGCCTTCATGGGGTCGAGGGCGCTTCCGAAGGTGCGCTTGGAGTACCACTCGGCGATGCGCAGGAGCAGGGTGCGGGGCGGGGTGAGGGAGATGCGGGCCATGGATGCCTCCTGGTGTCGCGGTGTGCGCTGTCACCAGGTCCGACACATCGGCCCGCGCGGATGTGACATCACCCGGGCCGGCCGGTGGTCCGGCCCAGGAAGAGACCGGTGGTGGTCCGCAGCCGGACGGCTGCGCCATGGGCGTCGACCACCCGTGCCACATCCCTGAAGAGCGCCTCCCGGGTGGCCTCCGGGGCGAGCCGGTAGGTGGAGAGCGAGGACAGCAGATCGATCAGCCCGGCCGTGGAGAACTCGTGCCCGGTGGTGTATTGGCGGCGGGTGATGTCCGTGAAGCCGCCGTCGGCCGCCATCTCCTCCCGCACCCATGAGCTGTCGCCCATGACGCTCTCGCGCGGCCGGGTCTCCAGGATGGTGTGCGGGGGCAGTTCGGTGAGGTGGCGCAGATGGACGGCGATCAGCTCCTGCCGGACGTCCTCCTCGGCCACGGCCCAGTCGTTCCAGAACAGGGCTATGGTCCCGCCCGGGGCCAGCGCGGCCCTGGCCTGTGACCAGCGCGCCGCCGGGTCGATCCAGTGCCAGGCCTGGGCCGAGTAGAGGAGGCCGAAGCGACGGCCGTCCGGACGCCAGCTCTCGAAGTCACCGGTGGCGATGGTGACCTGGGGGAAGCCGGCGCAGTTGCGGGCCAGCACGGCGGTCATCCGGGGGTCCGGCTCCAGGCAGGTCAGCGGGATGCCACGGGCGGCGAACGCCAGCGTGGCCTTGCCGGTGCCCGCGCCGACCTCCAGCGCGGGGGCGGCGGCGTCGATCTCGCGGCCGGTGAACTCGAGGACGTCGGTGACCAGTTGCTCGGGATATCCGGGGCGGGCGGCATCGTACTGCTCGGCGACCTCGCCGAAGACATTGCGCCGCTCGCGCGGGGGGTCGGTGGGGTTGGTGGTCATGGCATCACCGTAAGAGTCCGGAAGAGTCCGCCCAGTTGGCGGGAACGGTCAGTAGGCGCGGGTCAGTTCGGGCGCCATGGCCCTGGACCGGTCGATCAGCGCCTCCAGCAGCCCCAGTGCGGACTGGAGTTCGCCGACGGTGGTGCTGATCCGGTTCCGTTCCTTGAGCACCTCGTCGAACAGCTCGGAGCAGCCGGGCAGCAGCAGCCCGTTGTCGTCGACGGTGCAGGGCAGCACCTCGGCGATCACGGCGGTGCCCAGCCCGGCGGCGAGCAGGGTGCGGATGTTCTCGACGGTGCGCACGGCGCTCTCGTCGTACTCACGGTAGCCGCTGGGTTGGCGCTGGGGCTTGAGCAGGCCCTGCTCCTCGTAATAGCGCAGGGCGCGGTGGCTGATGCCGGTGCGCCGGGACAGTTCTCCGATGCGCAAGGTGGCCTCCGTCACAGTGGATTGACCCTCACGTCAACGTGAGGGTTTAGCTTCGCCAGCATGACCAATGTGAAGGTGAACGGCAAGGGAAATGATCTGTCCTCGGTGACCGTCCTCGGGCTGGGCCCCATGGGCCGGGCGCTGGCCGGTGCGCTGTTGAAGGGCGGCCACCCCACCACCGTGTGGAACCGCTCGGCGGGCAGGGCCGGGGAGCTGGCCGGGCAGGGCGCGGTGCTCGCGGAGACGGCCGAGGCCGCGGTGCGGGCGAGCGAGCTGGTGATCGTGTGCGTGCTGGACTATGACGCCGTGCACGCGATCCTGGGCCCGCTGGCCGGGGAGCTGCGGGGTCGCACTGTGGTGAACCTCACCGCCGACTCGCCGCGGCGGGCCCGGGAGACGGCGGAGTGGGCCGCCTCGCACGGCATCGACTACCTCGACGGGTCGATCATGACGCCCACGCGGACCATCGGGACGGACGCGGCCCAGGTTCTCTACAGCGGACCCAAGGACGTGTACGAGGCGCACCGGCCGGTGTTGGCGAGCCTGGGCGGCACCGCCGATCACCTCGGTACGGACCCCGGCCGGGCGGCGGCGTACGACGTCGCGCTGCTCGACCTGTTCTGGACAACCGTCAGCGGCTATGTCCATGCGCTGGCGCTGGCCCGGGCGGAGAACATCAAGGCGACGGACCTCGCCCCGTATGCCCAGGGAATCGTGGGCCTGATGTCCCGGATCATCCCGGATTTCGCGGCGCAGGCGGACGAGGGCCGCTACCCGGGGGAAACCTCCAGCATCGCCTCGGCGGCGGCCGGGATGGAGCACATCATCCATGCCGCCGAGGGGCACGGGATCGATGCCGGGGTGCTGAGCGCCGCGCATGCCGTCGCCCGGCGGGCGATCGACGCGGGGCACGGCTCGGCCCAGATCTCCCGGCTGGTCGAGGAGCTGCGGGCGGGAGGGGCCGAAAGTTGACTACCGGCACCCGGGCCCCATTGAGGAGTTCACACATCACCGCTTGCATGGCTGCGCCCAGAGATGTTCCGGCTGTTGAGGCCTGTACGGAGGGGATACCTTGCGTAAGCCCAGTGCACGTTCAGGAAGATCGAAAGCGTCCAGAGCACAGAGCGGCATAACCGGTGCGGCAGCGCTGCTCGGCGCCGCCGCACTCGTCATCACGGCCGCGCCGGCCCAGGCCGCGGCGCCCGCCCCGGGACCTGTGGAGGTGATCCCGGGCAAGGGCACCGCGACCCCCGCCCTGGTGGACGGGATCCGGGAGGCGGTGAAGTCCACGGGAAGCGCGGCCGATGCGGCGCGCGGACACCTGGCGGACAAGGAGAGCCGCTATCGCATCGCCGATCCGGCGCGCGACCTGAAGGCCGTGCAGACGGTGCGCACCGGTGACACCGAGACCGTGCGGCTCCAGCAGAAGCACCGGGGAGTCGACGTCCTCGGCGGCCAGTATCTGGTGCGGATGGAGAAGCAGGACGGCAACCGGGTCGTCACCGGAACCTCCGGTAGGTACTTCACCGCGCTGAAGACCGACACCAGGCCCGAGGTCGGCGAGGAGCTGGCGGTGCGGCGGGCGGTCGGCGCCGTCCAGGAGCAGCTGGGCGGCAGGACGCTCGGCAAGAAGGACGTCGTCCCGTCCAAGGGCGCGCCGAGCGCGGCGGCCAGGGCGCTCGGCGGTACCGCCCGCGGTCTGGTGGTGCTGCCCAGGGGCGCGGGGGTGCTGGCGCACCATGTCACCGTGCGGGGCTCCGACCCGGCCACCGGTGAGCCGGTGCTGCGCGAGGTCTATGTGGACGCCCGGGCCGGCTTCCCGGTGCTGCAGTACAGCGGCATCAAGACGTTCGGCGCCCCCGGGCAGGGGCCGGGCGGCGGCGGTCCGGCCGCCTCCGGGCGGCGGGTCCCCGGTGCCGCCCGGGGGGCCGGCGACACCTCCGGGGTCACCGGCTCCGGGGTGAAGTACGACGGGCAGACGGTCGAGCTCGGCCTGGAGCAGGACGCGTCGCGCAAGGAGTATGTGATGCGCGACCACGCTCGGATGGCCGACTCCTCCAAGAACGTGCTGGCCACCTGGGACGCGCGCGGCAAGGATGTCAGCGAGGCATCCGGCCGCTGGCCGGACGGCATCAGGGAGTTCGGCTCGGCGACCCCCGAGTTCGGCAAGGACGCCACCGAGTCGGGCGCGGTGGACGCGCACTGGGCCGCGGGCCAGGTCTATGACTACTACCGGACCATGCACAAGCGGAACAGCCTCGACGACCGCGGCATGACCGTCAACTCCCTGGTGGGCGTCAGCTACTTCGGCATGCCCTATGTCAACGCCTTCTGGGACGGCGCCAAGATGGTGTACGGCGGGGGCGACAAGGAGTACCGGACGCTCTCGGCGGGCCTGGACGTGGTCGGCCATGAGATGACGCACGGGGTGGTGGAGAACTCCGCCAACCTGGTCTACGCGGGCCAGTCCGGGGCGCTCAACGAGGCGCTGGCCGACTACTTCGGCAACGCCATCAGGACCAATGCCTATGGCATCGCCATGGACGACCCGGAGTCGGGGCTGCTGGGCGGTTCGCTGTGCCGCACCAAGCCGGCCCGCCAGTGCGCCTTCCGTGACCTGAACGACGGCAAGACGACCGCCAAGAACTTCCTGGGCGTGGGCTTCGGCACCGACAGCGGTGGTGTCCACCTCAACTCGACCATTTTCTCGGGTGCCTTGTGGGACATCCGCAAGGACCTCGGCCCCACCCTGGCCGACAAGCTCGTCTACCAGGCGCTGACCCGGTATATGACCCCGCTGGACGGCTTCACCGAGGGCCGTGCCGCGGTCATCGCCGCGGCCCGGGACCTCAAGGTCTCGCCGCGGGGGCAGAATGTCGTCAAGCGCTCCTTCAACGCCCATGGCATCGTGCCGGACTGGGAGCTGGCCCTCGGGGTGGACTCCGACCAGCTGCTCGGCAAGCTCAACACCAGTGGCTCGGCGGTGGGCGCGGGCGGCGGCTGGTGGGTCGCGGCCAAGTCCAACGACGACGGTTCCGAGCCGTACTCGCTGTGGGCGGGCCACAGCAATGGCACCGGTTCGCCCAGGCTGATCAGCCCCAACGACGGCCGCTACCACGTCAACCCGGCCACCGACGGCAAGACCGTGGTGTGGACGGCGGTCGGCTCGGCGGGCGTCGATCTGCTGTCGCGTCCGCTCGCGGGCGGGCCGGTCAAGAAGCTGTACTCCTCGACCGGCAATATCCCCCGGGTGCGGATGTCGGGCGGCACGGTGGTCTTTGAACTGTCGGACCCCTCCGGCGGGCGGCATGTGGCCTGGCTGCGGCAGGGCGACAAGGACCCGGTGTTTGTGGACGGCGGCCGCTTTGAGCAGTCGACCGCCCTGCCGTCGCTGAGCGGCGACCGGATCGCCTATGCCAGGGCCTATTTCGAGGGCGACGCCTATCGGTACGGCACCGAGGTGCTGGACCTCAAGACCGGCACCAAGACCCTGATGGGCCAGCTCGGCACACCCAGCGGCATCGGCCAGACCGGTATCAACCACCGCAATGTCTTCTGGCTGGTGGACGAGACCCAGGGCGAGGGGCCGCTGGTGGTGCGGCGCGCCGACCTCGACGGCACCGGCGCGGTGGACTTCGGCAAGGAGAAGGGCGCGGAAGCGCTGTTCCCCTTCGACCTGACCCTGTCCGAGGATGCGGTGACGGTCGCCTCCCAGCCGCCGGACACCACCTACCACAACGAGACCATGGCCAAGCTGTGGCAGTTCGCCACGGACGGCACCCGCAAGGGCCGGGTCTCCTGCAACCGTGGTGAGCAGCTGTCCGCGGCGGCCGTCAGCGGCCGGCAGGTGATCTGGATCGATGGCACCACCGGCTACAGCGACCTGGTGACCCGCAACCGCCCGGCGGGCAACTGCGGCTGATACCAGCGGAGATGAGGGCCGTGCCCCCGGCGCCGACGTGCCGGGGGCACGGCCTTGCCGTCCTGGAGGTGTGGTGTCGGCGTCAGCCGTTGGCCAGCGCCTGCAGGCGGGCGTAGGAGCCGTTGAAGCGGTCGTGGTCACCGACGGCCGGTCCGGTGTCGGTGTACTGCCATATGGTGTGGAAGCCCCAGCCCGCCGGAAGGGTGCCGGCCGAGGAACCATAGCGCGGTATCCACAGCGGGTTGACCGAGCCGAAGCCCGCGTAGTCGCCGGTGCACCGCTTCCACCAGCCGGTTGAGGTGTAGATGACCGCATCCCGGCCGATGCGGTTGCGGTAGGTGGTGAGGAAGTCCGTCACCCAGTCGACCAGGTCGGACGCGCTCATCCCGTAGCAGACGTTCCCGTAGGGGTTGTACTCCATGTCCAGTACGCCGGGCAGCGTTCTGCCGTCGGCCGACCAGCCACCGCCGTGCGAGACGAAGTAGCTTGCCTGGGCCGAGCCGGTCGAGTGGTTGGGCAGTGCGAAGTGGTACGCGCCGCGGATCATGCCCACGCTGTAGGAGCCGTTGTACTGCTGGGCGAAGTACGGGTTGGTGTAGCCGGTGCCCTCGGTGGCCTTGGCCCAGGCGAACCGGTTGCCGGCGTTCCACAGGCTCGACCAGGCGACGTTGCCGTTGTGGCTGCTGACGTCCACGCCCTCGACGGAGGCCGTGAGCGAGGGGCCGGGGCGGCCGTGGCCGCCCTCGTGGGCGCGGATGGTGACGCCCATCCAGTCCCGTTCGGGATGGGAGGGGCGGTGCGGCTGTGCGGCTCCGGCCGTGCCGGGCAGGGCGAGGAGCAGGGCCAGCACGGCGAGCAGCGAGAGCAGGGCAGGACGGAAGGGATGTTTGGGCATCAAGATGCCTCCGGGAGCTCGGTGGGGGAGTTCGGTGGAGGTGGAACTGGGTTGTGGGGGGCAGGAGTTGGGGGGTGGATCCACAGTCATGGGCCATTGGTGTGCCCATGACATAAATCAAGCTACGTCCATGCCCTGCCCCCGGTACAGAGCCCGGAGTGCTGTCCTTGGCCACATCCTGGGAAATACTTGGCGCAGTCGCGGTGACCTGCCGCGGCCGGAGAAGATGTCGGTGGCTGGAAAGCAGGAGAGGGCCCCTAGTGCACCAGATGAGCACTCCGCCTTCCAAGGCGAGCGGCGAGGAGTTCCTCGCCCTGGAACGCGAGCTGGCGGTCTTCCTGCGCCGCGCCCGCGCCTCCTCCGGCGAGATGGCCCGCGAGGTCCATCCCGAACTGGAGCCCGCGGCCTATGGCCTGCTGGTCCGGCTGGAGGAAGCGGGGCGCCAGCGGGGTACGGACCTGGCCGCCTTCTTCGGCGTCGGCAAGGCCACCATGAGCCGCCAGCTGCGCGCCCTGTGGGAGCTCGGCCTGGTGACCCGCGACCCGGACCCCGCGGACGGGCGCGCCTCGCTGGTCGAGCTGACGGAGGAGGGCCGGGCGCGGCTCGCCCGGGTGCGGGAGGCCCGGCGGGCCCGGTATGTGCGCAAGCTCGCGGGGTGGGACCGGGGGGAGATCGCCGAGCTGGCGCGGCTGCTGCACCGGCTGAACGACACGGTGGGACCGTAGGCTGCGAGGGAAACCTCACCCGCTCACAACTCGGCGTACAGTGCCGTCGCATCGTCGTGCGTCTTCCCCCGCCGGAAGGCCGTACGGTCCGGATCGGCCAGCTCCAGCACCCGCACCCGGTCGATCAGCGCCTGCGGCCCGCCCTTCGCCAGCAGCGCGCAGCAGTCGGCCCAGCCCCCCTCGCCGAACACCTCCACCCACCGCGAGGCGCCGTCGCTGAGCGCGGCCAGCGCCCGTACCCGCGACCGCGGCAGGTCGCCGGCGACCGCGCGCCGTACCACCTCCGGGTCCGCCGCCGCCGTGAAGAAGCCGCCCTCCGCGTTGCGTTGGGCGTCGGTGACCGGACCCAGCGCCGCCAGCCGGTCGATGCGGTCGTCCAGTACCGGCGTCACCGTGCCCGCCGGGCCCTCGATGAGCAGCACCGAGTCGGACAGCACCAGATACTCCACCCGCTCCGCGTCCCAGCGAGCTGTCACCACGGTCGCCTGCGGAGTGCGGTGGTGAGCAAGGTCACAGGTGGCCCGATGGGCGTCGGCGGTCCGGGTGATTGCCGAGGCCAGGCACTGCCGGAGCGTCAGATCCCGCCGTGCCGCCGACAGTTCGAGCAGCGCCCCGCCCAGCCGGGCGGTGAACCAGGGAACCCCGTGCGTACAGCCGGTGCCACCGGCCGGCGGCGGCGTCACCCCGTCCAGCAGCACCAGCGTGCCGCCCCGGCCGGAGGCGGGCAGGGCCGCCGATGCGAAGTCCTCGTCGGGGCGTTCGGGGTCCCCCGGCAGAGTGGCGAATTCGATGCGCATGGGGCCAGTGTGCACGAACCCTGATTTCGGACGGGGTTGGATCGGTGTTGGTCGGTGTTCGTGCGCATCCTTCCGGCGGATCCGGCGGTTTACCTGGTGGCGGTCGCCGGGGGAGGGCACCCGCGCAGCATGCGGAGGGGTCAGCCCCCGGCGGGGATCCACTCCTTCGGGTGGGCCCGGCGAATGAAGAGCGCCTGCCGCACAGAGGTGCTGAAAGGGTCACATCGGCACCAGGGGCGGGTTTCGGACGAGAGCAGATGGTGAGCACCGGTGCGGAAGAAGCGGCTTCGGGGCGGGCAACGCGAGCAACAGACCACGGGGGTGCCGGAGCGCACCGCCCGGGTGCGCAACCGGCTCATCGTCTCGGTGGTGATCATCTCCCTCACGGTGCTCGGCGCGGGCGCCCTGGGGCTCGCCGACGCCATGCGCGACATGGGCGACTCCGAGCGGCTCATCCCCTTGGCCAGAACCGCCGCGGATGCCGTCGCCCTGGCCCACTCGCTGGCCGATGAGCGCGATGCCATGACGGAGTACGTCGGGGGAGGGCGCGGCCCGGTGCCCGCCGCCCTCACCGCGCGGCGCGCCCAAGTCGACCGCAAGCTCCGCGAGTTCACCGCCTCCCGGGCGGCCCGGACGGCCCTGCCCGGCGCCGTGCGCAGCCGGCTGGACGGCCTGGCCGAGGCGCGCCGCCGGGCGCTGGCCGGGCCCGGCGAGCCGCTCGCGGTGTTCTCCGCGTACACCACGACCGTCCAGGCGCTGCACGGGGTGGCCGACACCCTCGCGGTGCGGCTGCCGCCACGGGCCGGCGCCGCCGACGCGGCGGCGGTGGCCCTGCTCGGCCGGGCCGTCGAGGAGGCATCCGCCACCCGTGGCCTGCACCTCGGCGCCCTGGCCGCGCACGGCACCCGGTTCGAGCCCGAACTCGCGGGCGCCGCCCAGCAGACCGCCTTCCGGGAGCAGGCGGCGCTCGCCGACTTTGCGCAACTCGCCCCGGCCAAGGCCCGCGACGCCTATGCCGCCACCGTCACCGGGCCCGAGGTCATCGCCGCCGAGGCGGAGCTGGCCAGGATCACCAGCAGGCCGCAGCCGGGCCAGGAGCCGGCGGCGGAGCCGGTGGGCAAGGCGCTCACCGCCCGGCTGGAGCTGATGCGCGGAGTCGAATCCGCCCTGGCCGCCGCCGAGTCGGCGCATCTGGTGCGGGTGCGCGACCGCGATGTGAGCGCGCTGGAGGCGCGCGGCGCGCTCGCCGGGCTGTGCTTCCTGATCGCCCTGCTGGCCGGGGTCCAGTCGGCCCGCTCCATGACCCGACCGCTGGCCGCGCTGCGGCTGGGCGCTCGCCGGGTCTGCGCCGATCCGCTGGCCCGGGAGCCGGTCTCGGTCAAGGGCCGGGACGACGAGTTCGCCGAAGTCGCCCGCTCCGTCAATGTGTTGCATGGCACCGTCGTCCGTCAGCGGGAGCGCATCACCCTGCTCGAGGGGGAGCGCAACCGGCTCGACGGCGCCCGTGCGGACCTCGCCGAGGAGCGCGACGCGCTGCGCGTCCGGGACCAGGAGCTGACCGCCCAGCTGGCCGGGCTCACCACCCAGGCGCACGCCACCTGCGCCAGCCTCTCGCTGCGCACCCTTGGGCTGGTCGAGCGGCAGTTGACGGTCATCGAGGCCATGGAGGCCCATGAGGCGGACCCCGACCGCCTGGAGGTGCTCTTCAAGCTCGACCACCTGGCCACCCGGATGCGCCGGCACAGCGAGAACCTGCTGGTCCTCGCGGGTGCCGAGGCCGGCGCCGGGCATCCGGGGCCGGTGCCCCTGCTGGACGTGCTGCGGGCGGCCATCAGCGAGATCGACCGCTATGAGCGGGTACGCATCCACTCCCTGCCGGCCCGCGCACAGCTCGCCGGATTCGCCGCGGACGATGTGAGCCACCTGGTGGCCGAACTGCTGGAGAACGCGACCGTCTTCTCCCCGCCCGATGTGCAGGTGCAGGTGTCCGGCTGGCTGTTGGAGAACGGCGATGTGATGCTCTCCGTCCAGGACGAGGGCATCGGAATGGCCCCCGACCGGCTCGCCGAGCTCAACTCCCTGCTGGCACAGGAGGATCCGCAGCCGCGGGGCGTGCTGCCGGGTGGCGGGGAGCCGGGCGACGACGCGGTCATGGGCCTGGGCCTGTATGTGGTGGCCCGGCTGGCGGCCCGGCACGGGGTGCGGGTCCAGCTGCGCGAGCAGCGGCCGGGCGGGATCACGGCCGTGGTGGTGCTGCCCGCCCGGCTGCTGCCCGCCGCCCCGCCGGCCGTCGCCGACCCCTCGGTCCCGGACCCCCAGGCGCCGCCGCCCGGCCGGTTCCCGGGCGCCGTCGCCGAGTCCAACTCGCATGTGATGCAGGGCCGCCCGCGCCGCACCTCCAGCATCGGGCCCCGCCCCGCCCCGCCCGGCCCGCCGCCGGACGACCCGACCATCGAGCTGACCGCCGTACCGGAGGAGCGGCCTCCGGTGGGCCGCCACGCCCGTCCCCCGGCCCCGGCACCTGCCCCGACGCCTGCCCCGGCACCCGCTTCGGTGCCCCGGCAGCCGCACCCCGGCCAGGTCAACGGCACCGGACTGCCCAAGCGGACCCCCAGGCCGCTGGCGCAGAAGCCCCCCGAGCGGAGCGTGCGCAAGGGAGTTGACGCCGAGGCGCTGCGGCGCAAGCTCGCCGGGTTCCAGCAGGGGGCCCGGGACGGGCGGCGCGATGTGGAGGCCGAGCTGACCGGACGTGATATTGATCAGCGTCAAGCGGGGGCGCTGGACGAGGGCGGCAATGTCGAGGAGGCACGCGGTTGACTGCATTTTCCCGGGGGGCGACCCCCGTCACCCCCATCGGCACCCCCGGCACCGTGGAGGGTACCGGGTACGGACTGAGCCATGAGGCCCGCAATCTGCTGTGGCTGCTGACGGACGTGGTCGACGAGGTGCCCGGAGTACGGTCGGTCGCCGTGGTCTCCTCCGACGGGCTGCTGCTGCTCTCCTCCGACCCCGAGCGGCAACCGGCGGGCGGCGGAGCGCAGGAGGGCCCGCGGAGCTCCACCGCCGACCTCGCCACCATCGTCGCGGGCCTGGGCAGCCTCACCACCGGCGCCGCCGCGCTGATGGACGGCGGAACCGTCAAACAGACGATGGTCGCCATGGAGGAGGGCAGCCTGTTTGTGATGGCCATCAGCGACGGCTCCCTGCTGGGCGTCCATGCCGCCCCCGACTGCGACATGAGCGTCGTCGCCTATCACATGGCGCTCTTCGTGGGCCGGGCCGGGCATGTGCTCACCCCCGAACTCCGCAGAGAGCTACGGCAGTCGGTGGAGGCGGTCAGATGAGCCGTACCTCATCCGTCCGCGGCCGAAGGACCGCGCGGGTACGCCCGTACTCGCTCACCGGCGGCCGCACCCAGTGCGGGCATCTGCTGCTCGTCGAGAGCTTTGTGGGGGCGCCCGACGGCTTCGGCGAACCGGCCGAGCCCGCCGGCACCGGCGGGCTGGCGTCGAGGGTGCTGCCCGAGGCGCGGGCCATCGTCGGGCTGTGCCGTCGGCTGCGCTCGGTCGCCGAGGTCTCCGCGCTGCTGAAGATGCCGCTGGGCGTGGTGCGCGTACTGCTCAGCGACTTGGCCGACCAGGGAAGAATCCGCGTCTACGGCACCGGTCACGACACCGGACGGCCCGACCGCGCGCTGCTCGAAAGGGTGCAGTGTGGACTTCGCAGGCTCTGACACGATAACGGGACACCCGGCCGGCCGGGACAAGCCGCAGAGCTGGCAGTCCGACCGGACCCGGGCCCCCTCCGCCACGAAGATCGTCGTCGCGGGCGGCTTCGGAGTCGGCAAGACGACCTTCGTCGGATCGGTCTCCGAGATCACCCCGCTGCGCACCGAGGCCGTGATGACGGTGGCCGGCGAGGCGGTGGACGACCTGGCGCCGGTTCCGGAGAAGGAGACCACCACGGTCGCCATGGACTTCGGGCGGATCACCCTCGAACCCGACCTGGTGCTCTATCTGTTCGGCACCCCCGGCCAGAAACGGTTCTGGTTCATGTGGGACGACCTGGTGCGCGGCGCGATCGGTGCGGTGGTCCTGGTCGACACCCGGCGGCTGGAGGACTGCTTCCCCGCGCTCGACTACTTCGAGAGCAGCGGAATGCCCTACATCGTGGCGGTCAACCACTTCGAGGGAACGGCCCATTACGAACCGGAGGAGGTGCGTGAGGCGCTGTCGCTGACCGAGCTGGTCCCGGTTCTGATCATGGATGCCCGGAAGCGGATCACGGTCGTCGACTCCTTGCTCACCCTGGTCGGCCGGGCCCTGGACAGCACCCCGGATTCCCGCCGATGCGACGGATTCTCATAGTCGGAGCCGGCCAGTCCGGCCTCCAGCTCGCCCTCGGTCTCCAGGCCGGGGGATATGACGTCACCGTCATGTCCCCGCGCACGGCCGAGGAGACGCGCTCCGGACGGGTCACCTCCACCCAGGTCATGTTCGCCGGCGCCCTGCGGCACGAACGCGAACTCGGCCTCAACTTCTGGGAGGACCGCGCCCCGCGCGTCGAGGGCCTCGGCCTGTCGGTGGCCGGGCCCCCCGCCGCACCGGGGCCGGGCCGGGGAGTGCGCCGCATCGTCGACTGGGTCGGCAGGCTGGAGGGCTATGCCCAGTCGGTGGACCAGCGGGTGAAGATGGCCGGCTGGCTGGACACCTTCGCCGAGCGCGGCGGCCGGCTGGTCATCCACGCCGCCACGGTCGGCGACCTGGACTTCCTGGTCCGCCACTACGACCTGACGCTGATCGCGGCGGGCAAGGGCGAGCTCGTCTCGGTCTTCGACCGGGACGCCGCCCGCTCGCCGTACACCACCCCACAGCGCTCCCTGGCGCTCGCCTACGTCCATGGCATGGGTCCGCGCCCCGAGCACCCCGAGTACGACGCGGTCCGCTGCAACATCGTGCCCGGCGTCGGCGAACTGCTGGTCATCCCCACCCTCACCGCCTCCGGCCGGGCCGACATCCTCTTCTGGGAGGGCCTGCCCGGCGGTCCGCTGGATGCCTTCCGGCACATCAGCGGCCCCGGCGAGCACCTGGCCCGGACCCTGGAACTGCTGGAGCGCTTCACGCCCTGGGAGTACGGGCGCGCCACCCGAGTCGAACTCACCGACGCCAACGCCACCTTGGCGGGCCGCTACACCCCCACCGTCCGGGAGCCCGTCGGGCGGCTGCCGTCCGGCGGCCTGGTGCTCGGCGTCGCGGACGCCGTGGTCGTCAACGACCCGGTCACCGGGCAGGGCGCCAACTCGGCCGCCAAATGCGCCGCTTGCTATCTCGACGCCATCCTCGAGCACGGCGAGCAGCCCTTCGACGCGGCCTGGATGCGGACGGCCTTCGACCGCTACTGGGCCACCGTGCGGCACGCCACCAAGTGGACCAACGCGATGCTCGCGCCGCCGCCCGGCCATGTGCGGCGGCTCATCGGCGCGGCGGGCGGCCTCCAGCCGATCGCCGACCGCTTCGCCAACGGCTTCAACGACCCCTCGGACTTTGAGCACTACTTCTTCGACCCGGCGAAGACGGCGGCGTATCTGCGGGAGGTGGCCCGCTCCGGCCCGGCCGGCGGCTGAGGTCACCGGGGTCACGCGGGTTCCGGATCCGGCCGCACGACCCCCAGCAGGGGATTCGCCCCCAGGGGCGAGACCTTCACATACTCGCCGGGCCGGGGCGCGTGCACCACCTGGCCATTGCCGATGTACAGCGCCACATGCGTGGCGTCCTCGAAGTAGACCACCAGATCACCCGGGCGCAGCTGGTCCGGCGGCACCTTCGGCAACAGCCGCCACTGCTCCTGGCTGGTGCGCGGGATCTCCCGCCCCGCATACGCCCAGGCCTGCGAGGTGAGCCCGGAGCAGTCGAAGGAGTCGGGCCCGGCCGCACCCCACAGATAGGGCTTGCCCAGCTGCCGGTAGGCGAATTCCAGGGCTTTTCCGGCGGCCGCGGACGGTGCCGGCTGGGGACCGCTCAGCGCACCGGAGGCCAGCAGCCGCCGCTGGGCGGTGTCGCTGTCCCGCGCTTCCAGGTGCCGGAGCTCGGCGAGTTGGCCGCCGCTGAGCGAGGCCAGCAGCTCCTCGACCTCGGACAGCCGGCCGCGCACCGCATCCCGCTTCCGCTGCCGGTCGGCGGCCAGGGTCAGCTGGGCGTCGAGCGCACCGCGCGCCTGCCGGGCGAGCGCGGCCGTGCGCTTCTCGCCGTCGGTGAGCCGGTTGATGGTGCCGGCCCACCGCTCGGCCGCCCGCCGGAAGGCGTGCCCCTGGTCCAGCACCGTCCGTGCGTCGCCGCCGAGCAGGAAGACCAGGGTGGGGGAGAGCGGACCGCGGCCGGTCCGGTACTGCTCCCGGGCGAGCTCGCCCGCGTCGGCCCGGCTGTCGGCGAGCTCGGCCCGGGACCGCGCCAGCGCCTCCTCGATCCGCTCGACGGCGGCGCGCTGTCCACGCAGCCGTTCATCGGCCGCGTTGTACGCCTCGGTGGCCGCCTCCGTCTTGCGGTAGAGCAGCCGCAGCCGGCCGAGCAGCGCACTGACCGACTGATCGGGCTGATCCGCCCGGGCGTCCGGCACCGGAGACACCAGCACGGCACCGGCGATGAGCGCCAGGGTGCACACGGATCGCATCAGCCGTCCCGACACGGGCCACCTCCTCGGGGAGGATGGTGTCCGGTGCGCTGGTACTTATGTCAGTCAAGTAGGCCAAACCGCCTGATCCGCTCATTCTCTGGATGACCGTTCGTCACCCATCCGGCGCCGAGCGCGGTTTCGACGAGGATTTCGGCGGTTTTGACCATGGCCATCTGAGGCCCTCGCCGACGCCGCCCTCCGGGTCGTACTCGTACTTCCAGCCCCTGGGCAGCCCCAGCCGGCGCGTGCTGCCCGCCGTGGCCCGTCGGTAGACATAGACGGTCGGCGGGCCGCCCTCCGCGTCCGGCACCGGAATCCGGTAGACCTTCGGCGGGTGTCCGGTGGCGCCCAGCAGCACGGGCAGCACCCGCCCGTCCAGGGGCCCGCCCACAAAGGGCACATCCTCGCTTCTCACACCCACCAGTGTCCGTCAGCGCCCGGGCTGCCGCGGCGCAGGGGGGCGGCCGGTGGATCCCCGCGGCGTCGCGGCGTCCGGCACCAGGTGCCCCGCCGCCGAGACCACCGGCACCACCCGGCGCGCCAGCCTGGCCACCGGGCCGTCGGCCGGCTCCAGGGCCAGGGCCGCCCGCGCCACCCTGGCGGTCTGCTCGTCGCTCGCGGCGGTCGCGACCAGCAGGGCCACAAAGTGGTCGACCAGCCAGTCCCGCAGCTCCGCGGGCGGCGGCTGTTTCCGCTCGTCCAGCCAGGTCAGCGACGCGCCCTCGACCGCCGTGATCCAGGTGCGCACCATCATGCGCAGCCGTATCCCGGGCTCCCGGACCTGCAGATGGGCGAGGATCTGCCGGGCGGCCGCCCGGCGCACCCCGTCCACGATCGCCCCCGTGCGCGAGGTCTCCACGACGCTGCCGCCCTGCAACAGGGCGCTGAAACCCGCGTCATGCTCGTCCACGAAGGCCAGATAGCGGTCCAGTGCCGCGGCCAGCCGCCGGGTGAGGGGACCGCTCTGCGGCTCGGCGAAGCACAGTTCGAGGTCATCGGCGGCGCTGCGCAGCGCCGCCTCGTACAACTGGGTCTTGCCGCCGGGGAAGTACCGGTACACCAGCGGCCGCGAGACATCCGCCGCGGCCGCCACATCGTCCAGCGAGACCTCCTCGGGCGTGCGGTGCGCAAAGAGGCCGAGCGCGGCGGTCAGCAGCTGGGCTCGGCGCTCGGCGACGCCGAGCCTGCGGTACGAGGCGGTTCCACTGCCGGTCATCCCCGCAGGGTAACCGGCACGACGAGGCTCCACGGAGATCCGTCAGAAGCGCCCTATGCCAGCAACCCCGAGCTGCGCCACAGCCGTCGGCCGACCCCCTGCAGCACCCCCACCTCGTCCAGGAAGTCGGTGAGCCGCTTCGCCCCCGCCTGCATCACTTCTCGCCGGTGGCCGCTCGCCTTCACCTGGGCGACGGCCTCGCGGCGGTCGAGGCCCACATTGGTGTAGACGGCCGGGTTGATGAAGGCGATGGAGAAGACGCGGGCCGCCTCGCCGCAGCTGACCCTGGTCAGGTGGGCCTCCCAGCGCGGGCAGTCGGTCATCTGGCGGCGCAGCTCCTCGCGCGCGTACCGCACATGCCGGGCCTCTTCCACGACATGGATGCGGGTGACGCCGCGCACCAGGGGCTGGACTCGCTCGTCCGGGAAGGTCAGCCGCTGCATATGGTCGAGGATCTCCTCGCCGAGCAGGGTGCAGGCGAAGGAACCGGGCGTGGTGGAGATGGTCTTGAGGACGCGGCCCAGGTTGTGGTGGAGCCGGGACACCGGATACGCGGGCGCTCCGCCCTGCTGTATCAGGCGGGCGAACATCTTGGAGTGCCGGCACTCATCGGCTATCTCGGTCAGTGCGTAGCGGACGTGCGCGCTGGTCGGCGGCTTGTCATAGATGTGCCGGACCAGCAGCTGCATCAGGATGAGCTCGAACCAGATGCCCAGCGAGGCGAGCGCGGCGGCCTCGTGCCGGGCCAGCTCCATGCGCCGTTCCTCGGACATCCGGCGCCATAGCGGGGTGCCGTAGAGGGAGACCAGCTCCGGCGGCCAGTACCACTTGCCCTCCTCGGGCGGTGCGTCCCAGTCGAGCTCGGCGTCCGGGTCGAAGGAGTGTCTGGCGGAGGACTCGAGCAGCCGCTCGGCCACCCGCTCGCGGCCCTTGAGCGGGCCGAGCGCGTCCCACGGCACCGGGCCGCGTCCGTCCGTCGCGGTCGTGCTGTCTGCCATGGCTGAATTCCCTCTCGGTCGCGGGTTGCCCGGAGGTTCCCCGCTTATGAGACTCCTTGTCAGCAAGCTCGTCAATCCCCTGGTGGTGATGCGACACGAGCTGATGACTGCTCATTGACCCGGCGGTAACCCGCGTGTGAGCCTGCCAATCAGTGATGCGCTGTGAGAAAGGAGGCGTCGATGACGACGCGACAGCTCTATGCGCACAACCCCGCAGAGTCCGTCTGGGAGGTTCCGGCGAGTGGTGCCGCCCGCTTCGGCTGGGAGTACGAGGACGGCCGGGAACGGCTCCTCGCCCTCTACCAGAAGGGCAAGGACAAGCAGTGGGACGCCGGTAAGCGGCTCGACTGGGATCTCGAGGTCGATCCCCATGACCCGCTGGGCGTGCCCGACGAGAACCTCACCGTCTTCGGCACCCCGTACTGGGACCGGATGAGCGAGGCCGACCGCAGCGACCTGCGCCGGCACTACGCCTCCTGGCAGTTCAGCCAGTTCCTGCACGGCGAGCAGGGCGCGCTGGTGTGTGCGAGCCGCATCGTGGAGTCCGTGCCGGATGTGGACGCGAAGTTCTACTCCGCCACCCAGGCCATGGACGAGGCCCGGCATGTGGAGATCTACAGCCGCTTCCTGCACGAGAAGATCGGGATGCTCTACCCGATCAACGACAACCTCCAGTCGCTGCTCGGCGATACCCTGCGCGACTCCCGCTGGGACATGCCCTACCTCGGCATGCAGGTCCTCATCGAGGGCCTGGCCCTGGCCGCCTTCGGTATGCTGCGCGACAGCACCGAGAAGCCGCTGCCCAAGCAGATCCTCACCTATGTGATGCAGGACGAGGCCCGCCATGTTGCCTTCGGCAGGCTGGCGTTGCGCGACTACTACCAGCAGCTGACGGACGCCGAACTGCGCGAGCGCGAGGAGTTTGTGATCGAGGGCTGCTATCTGATGCGCGACCGGCTGCGCGGCGAGGAGGTGCTCACCAACTTCGGCATCCCGGCGGGTGATGCCGCCGAGCTGAGCGAGCGGTCGGAGTACCTCCAGATCTTCCGGAAGCTGCTGTTCAGCCGCATCGTCCCCTGTGTGAAGGACATCGGACTGTGGGGCGAGCGGCTTCAGCGAGCCTATGTCGACATGGGCGTCCTCGAGCTGGGCGACGCCAGCCTGGATCTGCTGATGGCCCAGGACGAGGAGTTGGCCGACCGGCTCGACGCCCAGCGCTTCACGGCGGAGGAGCAGGCCCGGACGGCGGAGGTCGCACGGACGATCGCCGAAGGAGCGGAGGTGGCGGCGAAAGAGTGACGTCTGGGTGATAACTGCGGAGCAATTAAGGACTTTTCACACACTTGGTGCCTGCTTTGTCACCGTTTTGTGAGCTGTGGCGCATAACGGAACGCCTTGCGGTACAAGGACGTCTTCGCGGAGAGAAAGAAGACAGACAGGCGTACGAGGGAGTGGAAGTTCATGGCTGAACTCAGCGAGCGGAGGCGGCACATCGCGGTGGCGACGGGGGCCGCGCTGGCGCTCGCCGCTGTGATAGGCGGATCCGTGGCCATGGCAACCCAGGACTCGGACGACGGCTCCCCGGAGCAGGTGGCCGCGGACTCCGGGGTGCACGCGCCCCGCGAGCGGGGCAAGGCCGCCGAGCCCGATGCGTCCGGTTCCACTTCCTCCGGCGCGGTGTCGGCGGAGATCTCCCATGACAGCGAGACCGAGGGAAAGGTCGTCAACATCACCATCGACGACGGCCCGGACCCGGTCTGGACCCCCAAGGTGCTGGAACTGCTGCGGAAGAACAACGTCAAGGCGACCTTCTGCATGATAGGGCCGCGGGCCAGGGAGCACCCGGACCTCGTCAAGAAGGTCGTCGCGGAGGGCCACCGGCTCTGCGACCACTCCATCGACCACAACACCTCGATGGACAAGCGCCCCGAGGACTACCAGAAACACCAGGTCCTGGACGCCCTGAAGATGATCCAGGACGCGGCGGGCGACGGCGCCAAGGTGCAGTACTACCGGGCACCCGGCGGCGCGTTCACCCCCTACAGCCGTCAACTGGCCGCCGAGCACGGGATGCGGCCGCTCGGCTGGCAGGTCGACTCCCGCGACTGGAAGCGCCCGGGCAAGACGCGCATCGAGGAAACGGTCAAGCGCCAGCTGCACAACGGCCCGACGATCCTCTTCCACGACGGTGGAGGGGACCGCAGCCAGACGGTGGCGGCGCTTGACGAAACGCTTCCCTGGCTCAAGCAGCAGGGCTACGGGTTCAGCTTCCCGAGGATCTGAGGCCCGCGAGGTCCGAGGCTCGCGAGATCTGAGATCCGCGAGGTCCAAGGCTCGTACCCAACCCGGCTGTCCGGCCCTCAGGCGCCCTTCCGGCCGACACCCCCGTACATCGCCACATCCTCTCCATCACCTTCCACCCGCCAGCGCGCACAGGACACCACCCCCGGCTCCAGCAGCTCCAACCCGTCGAAGAAGCGCTCCACATCGGCGGGCGAGCGCTGGGTGAGCCTCGGGGTGCCGTTCTCGTTCCAGAACGCGACGGCGGCGTCCACATCGTCCAGCCCCGGGGCGGTGATGGTGTGGGACAGCACCAGATGACTGCCCGGCGGCAGTGCGTCCAGCAGGCGGCGCACGACCCGGTACGCCTCCGCGTCATCCTCGATGAAGATCACCACCCCCAGCAGCATCAGCGCGATCGGCTGGGTGAAGTCCAGCGTTCTGGCGGCGTGTTCGAGGATATGGTCGACATTCCGCAGGTCGGCATCGAGGTAGTCGGTCGCCCCCTGGGGTGTGCTGGTGAGCAGCGCCCGGGCGTGGGCCAGCACCAGCGGGTCGTTGTCGACATAGACGATCCGGGATTCCGGGGCCACCCGCTGGGCGACCTCATGCGTATTGTCCGCGGTGGGCAGCCCGGTGCCGATGTCCAGGAACTGCCGGATGCCCACCTCCTCGGCCAGGTGCCGTACCGCCCGCCCCAGGAACTCCCGGTCGGCACGGGCGTAGTTGCCGATGTCCGGGTGCAGTTGCCGGATCCCCTCCCCGGCGGCGGCATCCACCGGGTAGTTGTCCTTGCCGCCCAGCCAGTAGTTCCAGATCCGGGCCGTATGCGCCCGGGTGGTGTCGATGCGGTCGGCGATGCGCTCGGCGGCGTCATGAGTGGTCTCAAAGTCGGTCACGTGGTGCTCTTTTCAAGAAAATGATGCAGCCATGCGTGTTCATGCGTTGTCCATTGCCCAACCTAGACGCAATGCGGGGCACTTGGGGAGGGTGATCGTTTGGGGAACATGAACAAGGCCCGCTCCGAATCATCGGAACGGGCCTTCGCCGTGGTGCGCTCGGCAGGATTCGAACCTGCAACCTCTTGATCCGTAGTCAAGTGCTCTATCCGTTAAGCTACGAGCGCTCGGCCTCCCGGCCCGGTCTTCCCGGCCGGTCAGCGTGCGGGGCAAGCCTACACGGTGGATTGACCTGCGAAGACCACCCGTCCCGGGCCGGGCCGCCGAACCCCCGGACACCACCCCGTCGGCCTGACCGACGGGGCGTTCTCATGCCGAGAATCAACCTCCCAAACCGACTGCTGAAGTAGTTCCCCCAACGGACTGCTGCAACTGCTACGGTGTGTCCCGACAGTGGGGACGGCGGTCTCCGCACTCTGGTGCCGCGCTCGGGACCCTCGGGGAAGCCGAACTGGTGGGGACACATGGATCACACGAGACTTCTGGTGGCCGCGCTCGCCATCGCGCTCGCCGTCATCTGCGCGCTGGTGGCGGCCATCTGGAAGCGCTCGAGCTCGGACGACCCGAGCCAGGCGGTGACGGCCGGTGCGGTCACCTTCGTCAGCGCCATCACGGTGGCGTTCCTGGTCGTGGGCTATCTGCAGCCGCACTGACCCAGCAGGCATGATGGCCCTCTTCCGGCAGGGCGAGCACAAGAACGGTGGGAGACAAGGTGCCGAAGACGCTGAAAGAGGCGGACGCGCTTCGGTGGGCGCTGGATGAGCTGCGCGGAACCATGACGGCCGAGGAAGCGCTGCGGCTCATCATGATCCTCACCCTGCTGCGCCGGGAGGCGGACTCCACCGAGTGGCGGCCGGGCCCCCCGGGGAACCCGCCGCAGTCACGCGCCGTCTGGACGGAAGTCCTTTCCGGAGAATGGCACGGCGGCCATGAAGCAGTGGAGTGGATCCAGCACGGTGTCCAGGCCTGGGAGCGGCGCCTGGGCCGGGACATCGGCTTGAACTTGAAGGTGCCCCCACTCGAGCGTGCCCATGACCACCGGCTGGCGTCGGTGATCGACGCGGTGGGGGCAGTGTCCGACCCCGTCGTGCTGTTCGAACTCTGCCTCGAGGCCCAGTCGCGGATGGCGGGCAAGGGCGGGCAGTACTACACCCCCCGGAACATCACCCGTCTCCTGGTCGGCCTGCTGGCCCCCCGGGCGGGAGACACCGTCTACGACCCGGCCTGCGGTTCCGGGGGCTTCCTGCTGGCCGCGCACCGGTTCGTGGCAGCGCACGGCGGACCGGCCGACCGCCCCGGGCTGCATGGGCAGGACGCCGGCCAGGCGGCCCTGCGGGTCGCCGCGATGAACCTCGCGGTGCACGGGGTGACGGCGGAGCTGGCCGATCCGGCATCGAGCCTCCTCGACGACCGCTTCCAGCGGCGGACCTTTGACGTGGTGCTGGCCAACCCGCCCTTCAACCAGACCCATTGGGACGACGCCGGGCAATCCTCCTACGACCCGCGATGGAGCCATGGCGTCCCGCCCCGGGGCAATGCCAACTTCGCCTGGGTTCAGCACTGTGTGAGCAAGATGTCCCCGACCGGCCGGGCCGCAATCCTGCTGCCCAACGGTGCCGCCTCCGGGGCCCGGCCGGCCGAACGCCACATCCGGGCGCACCTGGTCCAGGCGGACCTGCTGGACTGCGTGGTCGAGCTCCCCGCCGGGCTGATCCCGCATGTGCGCAACCCCGTATGCCTGTGGCTGTTCAGCAGGAGCAAGCAGCCGCACCGGTCCGGACAAGTCCTGTTCATCGATGCCCGCGAGGCGGCCCGCTCCATGGGACGCGGCCAACGGGTCATCCCGGACGAGGCGGGCGCACGGATCACGGACACCTATGCCGCCTGGCGGGAGGCGGACCGGGCGGAGCCCCACGCGGACGTCCCCGGCTGGTGCCGGGTGGTGACGGTGGAAGAGATCGCCCGGCAGGAATACGACGTGCTGCCCGCTCACCACGTGGGCGCGGTCACCGACGACACCGAAGCACACCACCGGCAGCAGCGCGTCGCCGACCTGACGGCGGAGCTGTACCGGCACTTCGAGGAGTCCCACCTCCTCGAGCGCGAACTGCGCGAGCTGCTGGGACGGTCGTGATGCGCGCACCCCTGGAGGAGCGGCTGAGCACGCTCCCCGACGGCTGGACCCGGTGGCGGCTCGCGGAACTGCCCGGCGTCCAGGGGCTCGGCTATGGCATCACCCGCCCCGGCCCGCACAC
This sequence comes from Streptomyces xingningensis, assembly GCF_054957865.1. Lineage (NCBI taxonomy): Bacteria > Bacillati > Actinomycetota > Actinomycetes > Kitasatosporales > Streptomycetaceae > Streptomyces > Streptomyces xingningensis. Next base: position 7,721 of record NZ_JBDJPF010000020.1, on the reverse strand, counting down.
CGAGGACGGGGTGGGGATGATCCGCGCCGCGGACATCCAGGACGGACACCTGCGCCCCTCCCAGCCCAGACGCATCAGCCGCGGGGTGCACCAGGCCGGCAGCCGCAGCCGACTGCGCACCGGAGACCTCGTGGTGGTCCTGGTGGGAAGGGTCGGCGAGGCGGCGGCCGTCACCGAGGAGTACCACGACTGGAACGCGTCCCGGACCGTGGCCGTGGTGCGCATGGCCGACCCCGGGCAGTCCCCCTGGCTGCGGCTGTGGCTGGGGTCGTCCTATGCGCGCGACTGGTGTGAGAGCCGGGCCACCGGCACGACCCTGCAACGCACGCTGAGCCTGGCGGCGTTGCGCGATCTCCCGGTGCCGCTGCCACCCGCCGGGCAACAGCCGGACGTCATCCGGGCGATGCGCACCATCGAGGCGAAGTCGGCGGTGAACACCCGCATCGGGCAATGCGCCATGGCACTGGCCGACGCCCGGTTCGCCGTCGAAACCCTGGACCACGCGGCATGGCCCGAGCGGCCGTTCGGCGAACTGGCCCGGCTGCACAGCGGAACCACCGTCCGGCCCCATCCGTCGGCCGAACCATCGACGCACCGCACAACCGCCTTCGCGGCCCCGGCGGACATCCTGCAGGCCGACCTGCCCTACCTGCCCCCCACCGACGCACGCCTGATCCCCCCCGAGGACGACTTCATCTGCCCCCCGTACTCCCTGCTGGTGGCGGCCCGCGAAGCCGAAGTACGGGCCGTGGTCAACGAGATGCCGGTCCTCCCGGGCCGCGGCGTCCTGACCCTGCGCCCGGAATCGACCGCCGACCGATACTGGCTGCTCCACGAACTCCGCTCCCGAAGCGCCGAATTGACGTCCACCGCACAGGGCGCCGGCGGCCGCGAGCTGAGCCGACGCGCCTTCGCCGCGACCGGAGTCCGCTGGCCTCCACAGGAAGTGCGCGCCCGCTTCGCCCACTTCGCCGAGCGCCTCCACCTGCGCGCCCAGACCGCGTACGCCGAGAACCGGACCCTGGACGGCCTGCGGGACGGCCTGCTGGACGCCCTCCTGGACGGCGATCCGCTCCCACCGGTGAAACGGGCCGAATCGATTGATCGATTGATTGATTGAATCAACTCGGCCTGCTTGCCCCACTCAACTCACCGGAGCCATCCAGTGGCGAACCGGGACGCACCGGCACCGGCAGCGGGATCGCGGGCCGATCCGAGGAAGCGGAATGCGAGAGCGAAAGGATCGCGATGTCTGCCGCGCCCCCTTGCTACTGCGCGTACCGCGTCAGGGTCGGGTACTCCTCGTGGATGCCTGCAGGGGCGGGTGCGTCAAGCCGGCTGATGCCGACGACCCTTGTCGCCAGGGCCACCGCTTCTCCGATCGCGCTGTCCTTCTGGATGACAAACACCCAGCGGTGCTCAGAAGTCGGCAGTGTCTTGGGAAGCGTCAAGAGCCCCAGCGCTTCCAGCTTGGCACTGATCTCGGTGCAGAGATCTCGGCTGAGCCGGTCGCGGTATGGGGCTGCGTGCCTCTTGATGGTGTACATCGACAGCTGCTTGATGCCGTCATCGAGCTCGACGGCGTTGGCGATCGCTTCAAGCCCCATAAGCGAGAAGATAATTGAATTACTGTCTCGTTGTCTACTCTCCAACTAGCCTGCCAGTGCGCAGCTTTGGCTGACGTCTGGTGACGGCCCCTCGAGAGTGCGGTCACCCTCGCGGGCTTGGTGGGTCGGTGCGAGGCGAGGTTCCCCACGGTGAATGTGTATGGGGCGGACTCCGCGTACGCGCTGCCCGGTCCTGAGGCCCGGTGCGAGCTCGTTCACGGGTTGCGGTAGACGTCGCGGCGGTTTGCGACTGCGAGTACCCAAACGATCAGCTGGTCGTCCTCAATGGTGTATACGGCGCGGTAGTCGCCGACACGGAGTCGCCAGCGGGCGTCGTGGCCTTGGAGGGCTTTGATGTCGAAGGGGGTGGTGTCGCTGTTGTCCATCGCCTTCTGGAGTTCGGTGAGGCGGTAGAGGATGCGCAGGGCGTCGGGGCGGGGGATCTTGAGCAGGTGCCGCTGGGCGTGCGGGGTGAACCGCGTGACGTATCCCATCGGGGCTCAGGAGTGCTGGGAGCGGAGCTGCGAGGCCATCTCTTCGAGGGAGACGGAACCGGCCGTTCCCTCAGTCTCGGCTGCGTCTGCCAGTCGGTTCAGCCAGGCGTCCTCGGCCTGTTCGGCGAGCTGCCGCAGCCGCCGGTACTCGTCGATGTCGACCAGAACGGCTTCTTCCTTGCCTCGGCGGGTGATGACGGTGGGGGTCTCGTCGCGGCGGGCGCGGTCGATGGCGTCCGCGAGGTGGGCGCGGACTTCGGCCATGGATTCAACAATCGGCTCACTCATGTAATGAGTGTAGCTGATGTACATGAAGGGCTTCTGCCGGAATCCGTGGCGAAGCCGGCCAGGGCCCAGTAGCGCTCACCGATGGTCACCAGCTCGGGATCGGCGTTGCCGTCCGGGATGGCTGCCGGGGACGCCTGGTCGCCGCTTCGCGTCGGCCTCTTCCGGGGTGCGGTTGTTGGAGGCTGCGGGAGCGGCGACGGCCTGCCGTCAGCCTGTGGCGCGGTACAGCACGGTCCGGCTGTTGTCGGCGCCCGCGTCGCCCAGAGCTCCGTACTCATTGACCTGTTGTGGAGCGGCACCTGTGCCGGACTGCTTGTCCTCGCCGGTCAGTGCGTCGAGGGCGATCGGCTTGTCGTCAAGGGCCGTGGCATAGACCGCTCCATGCCATGCCGTCGTGACGCCGCGAATGGCTCGTTGCCCGGCTTCGGCTGTGTGAGGCAGCTTCCAGAGCCGTTTGAGCGTCTTGGTCTCGTACGCGGCCACCCAGCCTCCTTCCGTGTCGGAAACGCTGCACACGGTGACCGATCGCTCGTCGTAGGTGCAGGAATCGAGCGTGGTGCGCTTCTTCGTGGAACCGGCATCACTGTCGGGTATGGGCCTGCGCTTGCCCGTCGACGGCGTGAGCAGGTACTGGGGAAAGGGGGTAGGCCAGTAGCTGTGCGTGCTAGTCAGAAGTAACCCGGTTCCAAAGGGCGCCACCTTGACGGTTCCGCCAGGGTCATCCCAGGACCAGCGTTTCGTGCCGTCATCGGCGCTATATCCGATCAGCGGAGTCGACGCGGCCCCGGACCCGTACCCCTCCGACGGGGAGCCAATGACCGTACCGTTCTGGACAGTTGCCGCATCGAAGTTGTCCTGTGTCCAGGCGACCTTGTGGCTTGCCAAGTCCAGGCCGTAGGTTGTCGGCACAATTGACAGGCCTTGACGTGCCACCACAACCACCGCCGTCTTGTCCGTGACGCCAACTACAGTGGCTGCTCCGCCTTCTTTGCCGGGCAGAGCCCATGAAGTCGTCCAAGCGGCATGTCCGGCCCCGACATCGAGCGCGACAACCTCGGCACGTACCCCGCCTGCTCGTGTGCCATCGTCCCGTGTTCTCGTAAGGAAGGCGCCCAGCACCAGCGTTGTCCCCTTGACATCGGCGACCGCCGGCGGCCCTGTCGGGCCCTTTTCCGTGTTGGCCGGTTCGAGTTCGGGTTTCGCGCTCGCGACGTCCGTGCCGTCAACGGCCGAGACAACGCCCACCGTAGCGCTCGATACGTAGTACACGTACTTTCCCCGCAAGGTCATGTTCGGGAGCGGCAGACCGGCGAGGGTGGCGCTCTGTTGTGCTCGGAAACTCACCGGTGGGTCGAACGTCCGCGATTCCTGAGAGGGGGACGGCTCCTGCGTCGCCGGTAGGGAGCTATTCGCCGCGGGCGGCTTGGCACCGGGTTCCCGGTCGTTGTCTCCGCCACCACCGCAGGCCGCCACCAGAGTGAGGCCCGTGGCGACAGCCCAGCCGGTAAGCATACGTAAGCGCCTGCCAGTTGATGCGTTCATTGCGCGCTCCACCCCTTGAGGAAGGCGAGGGTCTGACCAGCTTGCGAGCTGGCTGCCCCCTTGACGACGCGGTCCGCATGGGGCGGTCTGCCGGGTGTTGGCAGACCGCCCTGTTGTCCGGGCCGTTTCGCACGTCCGACGACTGCTACAGGGTGCGCTCGGCCGCCCCTCGTGGTCGTTAGCCGACAGCGCAGACTCCCTTGACTTTGCGCGCAAGCGATACGGCGAGGAGTGGGGTGCGATGATCACCCGAGGTGTTGCCGTAGGTGGCGTGGATGGGGAGGGAGCGCAGGAGGGGATCGCATCCGGCGCTGGGCTTCCGGCGGTGGACGGTCGTCGGCGCCCAAGTGGTAAGCGAGGACCGCCGCGGTCAGTTCCCAGGCCACGGTGCCGAGGAGTTCCGCGTCATGCCGGGGGCGCGGTGTCCGTGTGCGCCGATGGGAGCAGGTCAAGCTGCCGCGGGGCGTTCGCCCGGGGGCGCCTCGTCGGGCTCGCCGCCGTGGTGCGCGGTGAACACGAAAGCCGAGGTATCGCCGTCCAGGTCGATGGTCAGCGACGCGTCCAGGGCCCTGGCGAGACGGGTGAGCAGTGGCAGGGTCGGCACGGAGTCGCCGCCCTCGATGTTGGAGATCTGTGGCTGGGTCATGCCTGCGCGCCGCGCCAGTTCGGTCTGCGACAGCCCGAGTTCGGTACGGCGGTCGTAGACGGCCTGGCCCAGTGCGAACGCTTGCCCGGCTTCCAGGTAGGCCGGGGACTCCTCGACCGACTCTCCCAGGAGCTTCCTGGTCCGGCGCGTCTTCCACTGCGAGTGATTCACGGACTCTCCTCCTTGATCCGGTCGTACCTGTGCTCCGCAGGCTGTGGTCCGCCTCACACAGCTTCTGTGCGTATGGGGCGGTCTGCCGGGTGCTCGCAGACCGCCCCATATTCGTGACCTGCCCTTGTGGTGGCGGGTGGTTGTCTTCAGCCGCGGGTGCGGATGCCGTTGGTCCAGGCGCGGTCGACGTTGGAGAACTGCGGGGCCGCGGCCCATCCGTTCTTCCAGGGGTTACGCGATGCCATTTCGTCCCGAGCGAGAATGCTGGGAGTCAATCCGGGCTTGTACTGGAGGACTTCCATGTTGGGGTAGGCATCGCCCTTGCGTTCAACGGCAATGGAGCCCTGGGGATCGAGTTTGATCGTGAGTTCGACATCGGCGGCGAAGAGAGGGAGCACACTGTTGATGCCGTGGATCTTCATGTGGAGTTCGGATCCGTCCATGCGTTTGGGCGAGATCACTGTGCGCCATGTCCACCTGTTGTTGTCTTCGCCCACGTGGATGGGGCGGGCCGGGACATCTTTGCCGAAGCCTTCGAAGAAGCTGACTACGGTGGGGGCGAGGACGGCGCGTCCGAACTCCGTCCTGGTTGACTGCGTCACGGTGAACGTTGCCTCCCCAGTGGCTGTGTCCCAGAAGAGGACCATTCGGTATGCGGATTCGTCGGGGTCGTTGGAGAACTCTCGGTCATCGCCGTAGAGCATGTTCTCAGCGGCTGTCTTGGTGGGAATGAAGAATCGGGCCATGATGATGCCGTTGTCGGCTCCAGGCTTACCGTGAAGTTCTTTTCGTTGAGATCCCTCGGGGGCCTTACCGGTGAAACCGGTTCGCTTTGCACGTTCGTAGGACGTTTCGCCGGGGGCTCCCAAGGAGGTCCATGCACCGTCTTTGCCGTCCCACCCGGTGACTGTGGAACGGTCGGGCGTCAGGCCGTAGAGGTGTTTGTCGCTGACGGCGAAGGTGAATCCGGGGCCGCCGGCGTGACTCCAGTGGTGGTCGGGCTTGCCGTCGTACTTGTAGATGTCTCCGGTGTCGGGGTTGGTGGCGAAGAGCCCTGCGCCGCCGGCATGGAGGTCCTTCGCGGGCCCACCGATCCGGGTCCACTCAGTGCCTTTGCCGGCCCATTCGTAGACGGCCGACCGATCGGGGTTCAGACGGTAGAGGTGTTTGTCGCTGACAGCGAAGGCGGCTCCCGGGTCGCCTACACGCTTCCATTCGTGATTCTCCTGGTCGTGCCAATTGAGGCTGCCGTCCTGTGGGTCGGTGGCGAATAGCCCTGCGCCGCCGGCATAGAGGTCCCTCGCGGGCCCACCGATCCTGGTCCACTTGCCGTTGCCCTTGCTCCATTCGTAGACGGCACCGTGATTCGCGGCGAGACGGTAGACATGGTTACCGATGACTTTCAGGTCGGCGGCGCCGTCATCCTGCCCCTCGGCCTTTATTTCGGTCCAGTGATCCGGGTCGTTGTCGTACCTGTAGACCTTGCCGGAGTCGGGGGCGACGGCGAAGACTCCGGCCCGGCCGGCCTGCACCGTCTTGGCGGGTCCGCCGATCCGTGTCCAGTGATTGTGTTCGCGTTTCCACACGCTGTTGTGGTCGGCGGCAAGAGCATAGACGTCGTCCTGGGCGGTGACGCACAGGCTGTCGGCGCCGACAGGCGTCGCGGGTGTCGGTGCGGGGTTCGGTGCGGCGGGCTTGGGGTCGGCCGGCGCGGATGGTGAGGGCGCCGGGGTAGGGGATGGGATCGGGTGAGGCGTGGGGGATGCGGGCCCCGGGGGAGGGGATGGGATCGGGTGAGCCGCCTGGGGTGCGAGCCCCCGGGCAGGGGACGGGGACGAGTGAGCCTCAGGGGATGCGGGTGCGCCGAGTGCGGTCCAGCCGTTGCCTTTGCCGCTCCACTGGTAGACCGCTGACCGGTCGGGTGCGAGGCCGTAGAGATGCTGGTCGCTGACCGTGAAAGCTGTTCCTGGTTCGCCGATGGTGTCCCAGGCGTCGGGTGTGCCGCTGTACTTGGCGATTTTGCCGGTGCCGGGGTCGGTGGCGTAGAGGCCGGTCTTGCCCGCGTAGAGGTCTTTCGCCGCCCCGTCGATCTTGGTCCAGTCGTTGTCCTTGCCGTTCCACTGCATGACCGCCGAGCGGTCCGGCGTCAGGCCGTAGAGGTGATCGCTGCCGACGGTGAAGGTGGCCCCGGGGCCACCTGCGCGGCTCCAGTGATCGGGCTCGCTGTCGTAGTGGTTGATGTCTCCGGTGTCGGGGTGGGTGGCGAACAGGCCTGCACCGCCGGCGTAGAGATCCTTCGCAGGCCCCCCGATTTTGGTCCAGTCCTTGCCCTTGCCGTTCCACTGCATGACTGCGGAGCGGTCCGGTGTGAGGCCGTAGAGGTGGTCACTGCTCACCGCGAAGGTGGCGCCGGGGTCGCCGACGTTGGTCCAGTGGTCAGGGGTGCCGTCGTACTTGTTGATGTTGCCGGTGTTGGGGTCGGTGGCGAAGAGGCCTGCGCCGCCGGCGTAGAGGTCCTTGGCGGGTCCGCCGACCTTCGTCCAGCCGTTTTCCCGGGTTCGCTCGTAGACGGCCGAGTGGTCGGAGGCCAGCGCGAACAGGTGGTCATCCGCGGTTGCCGCCACGCTCGCCAGCGACACCGTGGCAGGCGACGGGGTGGCTTCGTCGGCTGCGGCGGGGACGGAGCTCAGTACGCCGGCGGTGACGGTGGTGGCGAGGATGGCGCCGAGCGTACGGGCGGCGGCAGGCCAGCATGTGACGGTGCGTCGGAAGATTTTGGCTCCGCCGGGGTCGGGTGCGCGGTGACGTGGTAGTGGTGGTTTCACGGTGGTCTCCGATTTGTTGGGTGTTCTGATGGAGACTCAGGGTGGGGGTGGGTGTGTTTGGTCATCCACTGCCGGGCCGTGAAGGCGCAGGTGGGTCGTGGACAATCCGGGGTTGTCCGGTGGACATCAGGGGGTGTCATGAGCAGGG
>NZ_JBDJPF010000019.1:0-103624 GCF_054957865.1 Streptomyces xingningensis | reverse complement strand
GGTTGCTGATGGGGTGTTGGGGACGGCGGCCCTCGCCAGGGGCGGCCGCCCCGGCCCCTTCGGCCTCGCCCCGCGCGGGGTCGCGGCATCTGGACCCGGGGGGGGGCACCCGGCTCGGCGGCTCACCCCCGGCCGCCGGGGGGCGGCACGGGCACGCGGCGGGTCCCGCCCCACGTCGCTTTGCCCTCGCTTTGCGCACCGGCTTGACCTGATACGGACCTGTGGCAAGCTGGGCGGCGAAGGTGCGCCCTCCAGGCCCGCGCTCCGGCCCGTGGCCGCGCACCCGCGCTGTCCATACGAGCGAGGAGGTGATCGGGATGACCAGTCGGAGTCCCGAGGGAAGTCCTCGCTCCAGCGTGCCCGCATCACTCACGATCCGCTGACCGTTCTTCGCTGATCGTTCGCCGAGCTGACACCCAGGCCCGGAATCCCGGGTGCTGTCGCGTGCATTTCCCTTACCTCTCCGGACCCCTTGGGCCCGTTTTTCATGCCGCTCGCCGCGCTGCCGCGGCCCCGGCACTTCCGCATCCGCATCGTTCGCCGCGCCATGGCCCGGCTGCTTTCCCCGGCCGGTAGGCATGCTGTCGGCGTACTGCCCGCGGACCCGGTTTGTTAAGAGCCAGTACATCCGCAGGTTCAACAGCTGGCTGTGAGCGGTCGATAGAGATCATGGGTCCGAGCAATATCGAGCAATGCTGAACAGAGGAGGGTTGACCATGGTCAACGAATGGCACATGGCAGCCAATATCGGGGCCGGTCTGGGCCTGGGCGCGATCATCGGCCTGGAGCGCCAGTGGCGGGCCAGGATGGCGGGACTCCGTACGAACGCACTGGTGGCCGCCGGGTCCGCCCTCTTCGTTCTGCTCTCGACCTATGGCTTCACCGGCGCGACCAGCACCACGGGCTATGACGGCTCCCGGGTCGCCGCCCAGATCGTCTCCGGCATCGGCTTCCTCGGCGCGGGTGTCATCATGCGGGACGGGCTGAGCGTGCGCGGCCTCAACACCGCGGCCACGCTGTGGTGTTCGGCGGCCGTCGGCGCCCTGGCCGGGACCGGGCTCTATGTGGTGGCGGTGCTCGGCACGGCCGGGGTCGTCGGCGCCAACACGCTGCTGCGGCCGCTGGCCCGGCGGCTGGACCGGGAGACCCGGGGCGGGTCCGAGGTGACGACCGACTACCACTTCGAAGTGGTCTGCTCGGAGCCCGAGGAGGCTCATGTCCGCACCCTTGTGGTCCAGGCCGTCACCCGGCCCGGCTTCCGGCTGCGGTCCGTGCACAGCCAGGACGTGGAGACGGCCGGCAAGGTGATGGTGTCGGCCGACCTGACCACCGAGAAGCGCGACGACAGCCTTTTGGAGGAGGCCGTCAGCAGGCTGTCACTGGAGCCCGCCGTCTCGGCGGTCAGCTGGACGGTGCTGCACGCTCCGGACGAGGAGGCGGAGGAGGACTACCGGGCGGCGGACCGGGCCCGGCGCCGGGTACGGAATCTCTTCGGCGGCCGGTAGGAACGGACTTCCGGAGTGCGGGAATGCCCATTCGGAATTCCGGTGCTGCACCACTCGCCGAATGGATCTACGAATGCCGGATCCGGAGTCCGTATTCGATGAGGAGTTCCCGGGCTCATCGGGAATCCCCAGGTCACTGCGGTAACTCCAGGGCGAGGGCGCGCAGTTGTCCTGTTCGGTGGTGCGCCGTCCGGCAGTGCGCTGTTGTTCAGGCTTGCCTAATTGGGTTTTCATACCGATCGCGAAGACGTCCGGGCGGCGCGGCGACCGGCCACCGGCGACTTCCGCAGTCCGTCGCACCCACCGGAAGGCCGGAAGGGAAACCCCATGTCGACCGCAGCGGAACAGGAACAGACGGAAAATCAGACTCAGCTCAGTCTGAGTACCGCGGCAGCCCGCAATCTGGCGACCACCACCAAATCCGAACCCCAGATGCAGGGCATCAGCTCGCGCTGGCTGATCCGCATGCTGCCCTGGACCCAGGTGAACGCCGGTACCTACCGGGTCAACCGGCGCCTCGCCTACGCCGTCGGACGCGGCAGGGTGAGCTTCGTCAAGACCGGCGCGGACGTCCGCATCGTGCCGCCCTCGCTCACCGAGGTCCCGCCGCTGCGCGGGTTCCAGGACGAGGCGCTGCTGACGGAACTGGCCTCGCGCTTCACCCAACGGGACTTCGAACAGGGCGATGTGCTCATCGAGGCCGGACAGCCGATCGGGGAGGTATACCTGATCGCGCACGGCAAACTCAGCCGGATCGGCACCGGGAAATACGGCGAGCCGGCCGTGCTCGGCGTGGTGGCCGACGGCGACCACCTCGGCGATGAGGCCCTCCGGCAGGCCGAACCGGTCTGGCAGCACACCGTCAAGGCCAATACCGCCGGGACCGTGCTCGCCCTGCCCTGGGCCGCCTTCCAGGAACTCCTCGACCGCTCCCCGGCATTGCGCGACCACATCCAGAACTATCTCGCCACCTCCCAGCAGTCGGTGAACAAAAAGGGCGAGGCCGATGTCGAACTCGCCTCCGGACATGTGGGCGAGCCGGAGCTGCCCGGTACGTTCGTCAACTACGAACTCAGCCCGCGCGAATTCGAGTTGAGCGTCGCCCAGACGGTGCTGCGGGTGCACAGCAGGGTGGCCGACCTCTACAACGACCCGATGAACCAGGTCCAGCAACAGCTGCGGCTGACCATCGAGGCGCTGCGCGAGCGCCAGGAGCACGAGCTGGTCAACAACCGTGAATTCGGCCTGCTGCACAACGCCGACTACGACCAGCGCATCTCGACCCACTCCGGGCCGCCCACCCCCGACGACCTCGACGAGCTGCTGAGCATGCGGCGCAGCACCCGCTTCCTGCTCGCCCACCCCAAGGCCATCGCCGCCTTCGGCCGGGAGTGCAGCAAGCGCGGGATCTACCCCGACGGAGTCGAGATCAACGGCCATCAGGTGCCCGCCTGGCGCGGAGTGCCGATCTTCCCGTGCGGCAAGATCCCCATCAATGGCGGCGGACACATCTCCTCCATCCTCGCCATGCGCACCGGCGAGGACGACCAGGGCGTGATCGGGCTGCACCAGACCGGGCTCCCCGACGAATTCGAACCGGGCCTCAATGTGCGGTTCATGGGCATCAACGAGAAGGCCGTCATCTCCTATCTCGTCAGCACCTACTACTCGGCCGCCGTCCTCGTCCCCGATGCCCTCGGCATCCTCGAGAACGTCGAGATCTCCCTCTCTCGCGACTGACCGGTGACCCCGCCCGCCCCGGCGGGCAGCCGAGAACGAAGGAGAACCGGTGTCACTGCTGTCCCGCACAGACGCTGGCGTGGCCACAAGCGAACTGGCGCGCCTGGTGGCCGGCATCCTCGCGCAGCAGAGGCGCGCCGCCCCGAGGTCACTGCCCCGGCGGGCACCGGGCGGCCTGCCCATCGGCCCGACCGGGCTGGGCACCGCCGCCGCCCGGATCGCGCCACAACCGGCCGCGCCACAACCGGCCGCGGCGCCTCCCGCCGCGGGCGCGTCCGTTCCCGAGCTGTACTGTCCACCCGCGCTGCGCGACGACCCCGCCCTGGGCAAGGAGGTCAATGAGCGGCTGGTCGCCTGGGCCGATGAAGTGGGCATCTACCAGGGGCGGTTGGACGATCTGCGGGCGGCCGGCTTCGGGCGTCTGCTGATGCTCACCCACCCCGACACCGACGACCCCGACCGGCTGCTGGCCGCCGCCAAGTGCGGGCTGGCCGAATGGGCCGCCGACGACCACTACTGCGATGACGAATCCGCCGGAGCCGACCCAAGGCTGCTCGGCCCCCGGCTGTGCGTCGCCAATGCGGCGGTGGATCCGGCCCATCTTCCGCTCCGCTACGCACCGGAACTCGAGCGGGCCCTGCGCGCGGATCCGGTCCTGACCGCCCTGCGCTCGGCTCTCGAGCACCTCGACCGCTATGCCACCCCCGCCCAGACCGGCCGGTTCTGCCATGAGATCTCCGGACTGTTCGCCGGCTTCAACGCCGAGGCGGGCTGGCGCACCACCGGCCGCCGACCACCGGTCTGGGAGTACCTGGTCAACCGGCAGTGCAACAGCTTTCTGCCGATGCTGGCGCTCATCGACGCCATCGGCGGCTATGAGGTGTCCGCGGCCGAGTACTACGACCCCCGGGTGCGCCGTGCCTTCAGCATGGCCTGCAGCGCCGCCACGCTGGTCAACGACCTGTACTCGATGGCCCGCGAAAGCGCCGGCCCGGGCCTGGAGTTCAACCTGCCGACGGTGATCGCCGCCGAGGAGAAGTGCTCCCTGCAGGAGGCCGTCCGGCGCAGCGTGCTGCTCCATGACGAACTGGTCCATACCTTCGAGGCGGAGGCCGCCGTCCTCGCCGTCACCGGCTCCCCGGCGCTGGGCCGCTTCCTGGCCGGTGCCTGGGCCTGGCTCGGTGGCAACCGCGAATGGCACAGCAAGAGCGCCCGCTACAACGGCGCAAGCAGCACCTGACCCACCCCGATGTACCCACCCTGACTCACCCCTCGAAGCAAGGAGTTACGGCACATGGCCACCTCCGTTTCCCCCGCCGCGAAGATCCTGCGCACCCCGTTCCAGGAGTCGGTCGCGGAGTACTGGAACTCCCACCAGGACGACCCGGTCAATCTGCGCCTCGGTGAGGTCGACGGCCTCTACCACCACCACTATGGGATCGGTGACTACGATCCCTCCGTGCTGGAAGGCCCCGGGGAGACCCGCGACCGGCGCATCACCGAGGAACTGCACCGGCTGGAGACGGCGCAGTCCGAGGTCCTCCTGGACCACCTGGGCACCGTCTCCGCCGGGGACGGGCTGCTGGACGCCGGGTCCGGCCGGGGCGGTACCAGCTTCATGGCCCACCAGCGCTTTGGCTGCGAGGTGGACGGAGTGTCCATCTCCGAGTACCAGGTCGGCTTCGCCAATGACCAGGCCCGGGAACGGGGCCTGGCCGACCAGGTGCGCTTCCACTTCCGCAATATGCTCGACACCGGCTTCGACACCGGTTCCCGCCGGGCCATCTGGACCAATGAGACCACCATGTATGTGGACTTGTACGAGGCCTTCGGCGAGTTCTCCCGGCTGCTGGAGTACGGCGGCCGGTATGTCTGCATCACCGGCTGCTACAACGATGTCACCGGCGGCCGCTCCAAGGCCGTCAGCCGCATCGATGAGCACTACACCTGCAACATCCACCCCAGGAGTAAGTACTTCAAGGCGCTCGCGGCCAACGACCTCGTTCCGATCAATGTGGTCGACCTGACCGCCCAGACCATCCCCTACTGGGAGTTGCGGGCCGAGTCCGCGCTGGCCACCGGCATCGAGGAGCCGTTCCTCACCGCATACAAGGAGGGCAGCTTCCACTATCTGCTGATCGCCGCCGACCGGGTCTGAGCGGACCGGAATGGCCGGCGGGGGCTGTTTCCTCACGATCCGCTCAGCGGATCGTGAGGAAACAGCCCCCGCCCCCGTGCGGCCGCCTCAGCCTTGGGCGGCCACGGGTACGGAGCCCAGCAGGCCGCCGTCGATGACCAGGTCCTGGGCGGTGATGTAGGCGGCGTCCGCCGACATCAGGAACGCCACCGCCGCGGCCACGTCCTCGGGCCGCCCGAGCGAACCGAGGGGGATGCCCTCCGAGATGACGGCCTCGGCCGCGGGATCGGGGTACGCCTCCCGGTACATCTCCGTGTCGATGTAGCCGGGGCTGACCGAGTTGACCCGGATGCCCCGGGGGGCGAGTTCGGCACCCAGGGTGTGCGCCAGATTGTGCACGGCGGCCTTGCCGGCCGCGTAGAGGGACGCGCCGGCCAGGCCGCGGTACAGCGTCCAGGAGGCGTTGACGACGACGGCCCCGCCGCTCCGCGGGAACAGCGGCAGCGCCTTCTGGACGGTGAAGAAGACCCCCTTGAAGTTGATGTCCACGGTGCGGTCGAAGTCGGCCTCGGTGATCTCCTCGCCCGGCTTGAACACCGCGATCCCCGCATTGGCGAACACCGCGTCCAGGCCGCCCCGCCAGTCCTTGACGCTCCGCGTCAGCTCGTCGAGATCGGCCGGGGCGGCCGCGTCGGCCCGGACGGCCAGCACCCGCTCCGGTTCCGCGCCGAGCCGGGCCACGGTGGCGTCCAGGCGTCCGCGGTCGCGCCCGGTGATGACGACATGCGCGCCTTCGTCGAGCAGTCTGCGGGCGGTGGCGAACCCGATGCCGCTGGTGCCGCCGGTGATCAGAATCGTTTTGCCTGTCATTCGTTCCATGCGGACGATTCTTCGGCCGGGGCATTCGCCGGAGACAGTGTCGGCTGGTCCTGTGTGTGTCACCAACACCCTGGGGCGGAGTGTCCGGCGGGTCCGCCGGGCAGGGTGGCCGAGGTGAGGAAGAAGGTCATGGCATAGGTGAAGCGACCGGTGGTGGCGGCGTGGTCGAAGCAGGCGGTGAAGTGGGCGGCCTCGACGGGGGAGATGTGGCCCTGGGCCGCCGCGGTGTCCGCCCAGTCGCGGATGCCCAGGACGTGATCGACGGCCCCCGGGTCGCGGACGATGAGTGCATGGGTCTCCACCTGGATGTCCTCCAGGCCCCGCTCGGCGAGCATGCCGGGCTGCTGGTGCGCGAGCGCCCCGCCGCGCACATCCCGGTTGACGCGCAGGCCGAGGACGCGGCCGGCCAGGCGCTGGGCCCCGATGTCCAGCACCTGGGTGCCGTAGTCGGGCGCGGCCAGCACGATCCGCCCGCCGGGCCGCACGACCCGCAGCATCTCGTCGATGACCCGGCCGGGGTCCGCCACATGCTGCAGGACCAGATCGGCCCAGGCTCCGTCGAAACCGCCGTCCCGGAAGGGCAGATGATGGGCATCGGAGACCACCGGCCGGCGGACGCCGCTCGCCCGCATCGCCCGGGCCATGGTCAGCGACAGGTCCGCGGCCACCGTCCGCGCCCCCGTCTCGGCCGACAGCGCGAGCACCGTCTCGCCCGTCCCGGCGCCGATGTCGAGGAATTGCTGTCCGCTCCGGGCCCGCAGCAGGGTGCGCAGGCGTTGCTTGTAGGCCGTGTGGAAGGGAGAGTCGGCCCGCCGTTGCAGGGTGGCCACGAGGTGGTGGGGGTCGTCGCTGGCATCGACGTCCGACCAGGGACGCGGCAGGGGGTGTTGTGCCATGGCCGGTGATCGTAGGGTCTGCCGGGCGTCTCGCACGAAGACCGGGTCCCTTAACCACCCGGACCAGCTAAACACGCCCTTTCTTCGAACTGGAGGCCATGAGAAAGCCCATGCCGGGCGGTGTGCAACCAGCGCCGGACGGTTGTTCCTTTGCAGAGGGTGACGACAAGTCCGGCTTCCCATAGGGCCTTTGCGTTCATCGCGCCCGGCGCGCCTGTTCTCAGGCATGTGCCGAGCACGGTGCGCACAGGCCAACTATCCACCGGTGGACTGGGCTTGGCCCTCCGCCCGCCAATTCCCGCCCGCCGGGGAATCGGGCTCCCTGGCGAGCTCTTCGACGGCCGCCAGCAGCGCCCTGAGCTGTTGTTGCTGGTCCTGCGGGAGGCGCTCGCGGATGCGGCGCTCCAGCCGCAGCACCCGCTCGTCCGCCTGGTCCAGGAGCCGCCGGCCGGCGGGCGTGATCCGGGTTTCGCGCACATGCCGGTGCGTGGGGTGGCGGGTGCGCTCGATCCAGCCCGCCTTCTCCAGCCTGGCGACGCTCTCGTTCATCGCCTGGGGGCTGACGAAGCAACGGCGGGCCAGTTCGGCACTGGTGATGCCGGGCGTCTCGGCGAGCAGGACCATCACGTTGTACTGCGTCATCGTCATGCCCGCCGCCCGCACCGCGGCCTCCTTGGCCGACTGGGTGGCGTGTTCGGCGTTCTTGATGGCGGTCAGCAGCCGTTGTCCGGGTGCGAAGTCAGGATCCACGAGGCAACTATAGAGCCTTGACGACTATCAAGGTACTTGATAGACATCTAGGTACCTGCTCAAGCTATTCGGGATGGTCTCTCCATGAACGCAGCAAAAATCGCCCTGGCCTATCTGGACGCCTTCGGCCGAGGGGACATCGAGGCCGCCTTGGACCTGCTGACCGAGGACGCGGTCTGGCACGTCGACGGCGCCCCGCACGTCCCGACGGTCGGCCTGCGGCAGGGGCGGGAGCGGATCCGGCAGTGGATGGCCGGCTTCCCCGCCGCGTTCGAACCGCGTGGCGGAACGATCCTGACCACGACCGAGCTCGGCGACGAGGCCCTGGTGTGCGGCCGCTTCCACTTCGTGGTGCGCCCCACCGGGCGGACCGTCGAGGGCGACTACGCGATCCGGTTCACCCTCCGCGAAGGGAAGATCGCCCGGTACCAGATCTTCGAGGACTCCCTCGCCCTGGCGACCGCGTTCCGGACCGGCATCGACGACGCCGACGACACCGCCGAGCCGGAGTCGCCGCACGCCCGGCTGGTGCGCGTCAATGACACCGTCTATGGCTATGACGACAGCGGCAACGGCCCCACCACGGTGTTTCTGCACGGCATGTTCGGCGACCGCTCGATGTTCCACGCCCAGACCCGGGTGCTGAGCCGGACCCACCGCTGCATCACCCTGGACATGCCCGGCCATGGAGCCGGCACCTGGCCCGACGGTGGCTGGACGCTGGATGACATCGCCGAAGACCTCGCCCTGCTGATCCGGGAGAAGGGCTGGGGTCCGGTGGCGGTCGTCGGCCAGTCCCAGGGCGGGATGGTGGCCATGCGGCTCGCCGCCCGCCACCCCGGCCTGGTACGGCGCCTCGCCCTGCTGGGCACCTCCGCGCGCCCCGAATTCCGGGAACGGCTGCCGCTGTGGCGGGAGCGCCGCGCCCTCCTCGGCACCGGTTCCGCCGCTGAACGGCATGCACTGATGCGCACCCTGCAGGAGGCCGCCACCGATCCACGCTGGCGGGCCGCCGACCCCGCCGCGGCCCAGGCCGAGCTGCGCGTGATGACCGGCCACGACCCGGCGGCCATGCAGCTCGCCATGGATGCCGCGATCCTGCACCGCCCCGACATCCGCCGGCTGCTGCCCGCCATCCAGGCCCCCGCCCTGGTCCTGGCCGGTGAGACGGACCAGGCCATGCCCGCCGAACTGTCCGTGGAGATGGCCGAGTTGCTGCCCGATGCCCGGCTGGAAATCCTGCCCGGGGTCGCCCACCACGCTCCCCTCGAGGCCCCGGAACAGGTTACCGGCCTGCTGGCCCGGTTCCTCGCCGCGGACCTCCCTGGCTGACCGGACAGGTGATGGCTGCGCGGGGTTCAATCCCCCACGTCGCGGCTGCGCAGGTCGGCCGCCGTCTCGCGGCGGATCAGCAGCCGGGCGCGGCCCCCGCCGACCGCGGCGACCGGTGGGCGTCCGACGAGGTTGTAGGAGGAGGCCATGGACACCTGGTAGGCGCCGGAGGCCGGCACGGCGAGCAGGTCGCCGGGGCGGATGTCAGCCGGCAGCGGGACGTCCTCGGCGAGGATGTCGCCCGCCTCGCAGTGCCGTCCCACCACCGTCATGGGGCGGGGCGTGGCGCCGGAGGCGCGGCCCACCAGACGGACGGTGTAGCGGGCGCCGTAGAGGGCGGGGCGCGGGTTGTCGCTCATGCCGCCGTCGACGGCGACGAAGGTGCAGGCGCCGGTGTGCTTGACGGAGAGGATCCGGTAGAGGGCCACGCCGGACGGACCGGCTATCCAGCGGCCGGGCTCCACGGCCAGCCGGGGGACCGGCAGGTCGGCCTGGGCGCAGCGCAGGGCGAGTTCGGCGGGGACGCGCTCGGCGTAGGCGCGGGGGTCGACGGCCGGGTCGCCGTCGCGGTGGGCGATGGCGAAGCCCCCGCCCAGGTCGAGTTCGGGGAAGGTGACGCCGTGCAGGTCGCGCAGCCGGGCCAGCAGGGTCACCAGGCGCTGGACGGCGGTGAGGTAGGGGTCGAGGGTGGCGATCTGGGAGCCCAGGTGGCAGTGCAGGCCGACGAGTTCGAGCCGGGGCTGGCCGAGGATGCGTGCGACGGCCTCCTCGGCCTCGCCGCCCGCGATGGGGAGTCCGAACTTCTGGCCCTCGACTCCGGTGCGCACCGCCGTGTGGGCTCCGGCCTCGACGCCCGGTACGACGCGGACCAGGACGCGCTGCCGGGCGCCCGCCGGTACCAGGGCGGCGAGCCGGGCGATTTCGCCGGTGCTGTCGATGACGATGCGGCCGACGCCGAGCCGCAGTGCGGTGCGCAGGTCGGCGGGGCTCTTGGCGTTGCCGTGCAGGACGATGCGCTCGGCCGGGAAGCCGACATGGGTGGCGAGGTCGAGTTCGCCGACCGAGCAGACGTCGAGGTTCAGACCCTCCTCGTCGATCCAGCGGATCATCGCCCGGGAGAGGAAGGCCTTGCCCGCGTAGGCGATGTCGGCCTGGGGCAGTGCGGTGCGCCAGGCGCGTGCCCGGGTCCGGACCTCGTCCTCGTCCACGAGGTAGCAGGGGGTGCCGAAGCGGTCGGCGAGTTCGGCGAGTGCGACGCCGCCGACCGCCAGGTCGCCGGAGGGCAGGGTCTGGGTGGAGGCGGGCCAGACCGGGGCGGGCGGGGGTTCGCCCGGCAGGGGCGGCAGGGTGATGGGGGCGAGCGGAAAGGGCATGGGGGTGCTCCTTCGCGGGGAGTGGGGCCTTGACGAGTGGGACCGGGGCGCGAGGAGTCAGCCGGGAAGCGTCGGCAGCAGGGCGGTGGCCGAGGTGTCGGGGGAGGGCTGCACCGGGGGCGCGGTCAGTTGGGGGTCGACATGGACCAGGGTGACGCCCAGGGGCGTGGCAAGGGACCGTACGGCCGGGAGGGAGAGGCGGATGACGGGCTGGTCCAGGCCCAGGCAGTCGGCGAGGTGCTGCCCGGTGGTGAAGGCGACGGCGGTGCGCTCGCCGAGGGGGGTGCGGAAGACCCGCAGGGCGAAGCCGCTGGGGCAGGGGCGTACCGGGACGTAGAGCGTCCCGGGGGCGGAGCCCGGCTGCCGGGTCGGATGGGACGGTTCTTCGGAGGACTCACCGCCGTCGGCCTGGAGGTGGTTGACGGCTGCCACGGCGGCGGCCTCGGCGGGGGTACGGCTTACGTGCATGACGGTCCTCGAAAGGGTGGGAGGGAGCGTGCCTCGCTCACGCTATGCCCGGTTCCGTAGTGGACGACCGTTTCCTTGACAGCCTGTTGACCCCCGGTCGGACACCCTTGACGGCTCGTTGACGACTCATTGATGCACCTGTGCGCCGGGTGTGCGCCCCTGCCGTGCGCCGGATCCCACTACCGCGACGCGCCGCATGGTTAAAGAATTCGGAAGAGGAGAATCGAAACAGGGTCCCGCAATCCCTTGTTCGCGAGGCGCGGACAAGCGTGCCCGGGGCTGGCGGGTCCTGGATCACCGTCGCACGATGCTCACTGGGGTTCCCCCGGCGGAGGGCCGGGGAGGGTCGGCGACTCGCCCGGCATTCTGGAGGAGATGTGACGGCAATGGATCCGGCCGGGGCGGCCGACGCGGTGCAGGGGTTCCGGGCGGCGAGGGATTTTCTGCTGGCGCACCGGGAGGATTACCGGGCTGCCTGCGCGGGTTTCGAGTGGCCCCGCCCGGCGGAGTTCAACTGGGCGCTGGACTGGTTCGACCGCATCGCCGAGGGCAATGAGCGGACCGCCCTGTGGATCGTCGAGGAGGACGGCCGCGAGTCCAGGTTGTCCTTCGACGCCCTGCGCCGGCGCTCCGACCGGGTCGCCAACTGGCTCCGTGCCCAGGGGGTGCGGGCCGGCGACCGCCTGGTGGTGATGCTCGGCAACCAGACCGAGCTGTGGGAGACCATGCTCGCCGCGATGAAGCTGCGCGCCGTGGTGATCCCGGCCACCCCGCTGCTCGGCCCCGCCGACCTCGTCGACCGCATCGAGCGCGGCCGGGCCCGGCAGGTGGTCGTACGGGCGGCGGACACCGGCAAGTTCGCGGAGGTGCCGGGCGGCTACACCCGGATCGCCGTCGGCGGCGGAGCGCCGGGGGAGTGGCTCGACTACGCGGACAGCGCCGCCGCGGACGAGGTCTTCATCCCCGATGGCCCCACCCGTGCCGACGACCCCCTGCTGCTGTATTTCACCTCCGGCACCACCGCCCGCCCCAAGCTGGTGGAGCACACCCATGTCTCGTATCCCATCGGCCAGTTGACGACCATGTACTGGATCGGGCTGCGGCCCGGCGATGTGCACCTCAATATCTCCTCGCCGGGCTGGGCCAAGCACGCCTGGTCCAATCTCTTCGCCCCCTGGAACGCCGAAGCCACCGTCTTTGTGCACAATTACACCCGTTTTGATGCGGCCCGTCTGATGGCCGAGATGGACCGCTGCGAGGTCACCAGCTTCTGTGCCCCGCCCACCGTGTGGCGGATGCTCATCCAGGCCGATCTGAGCGCGCTGCGCACTCCGCCGCGCGAGGTCGTGGCGGCGGGTGAACCCCTCAACCCCGAGGTCATCGAGACCGTCCGGCGGGCCTGGGGCGTCACCATCCGCGATGGCTTCGGGCAGACGGAGACCTCCGTGCAGATCGCCAACTCGCCCGGCCAGCCGCTCAAGACCGGCTCCATGGGCCGCCCCAGCCCCGGCTTCGCGGTCGTCCTCGTCGACCCGGTGACCGGGCAGCCCGTCAAGGAGGGGGCCGGCGACGAGGGCGAGATCTGCCTCGACCTCGCCACCCGCCCGGTGGGCCTGATGACCGGCTATGCGGGCGATCCCGAGCGCACGGCCGAGGTGATGGCCGACGGCTACTACCGCACCGGCGACATCGCCTCGCGCGACGCCGACGGCTATCTCACCTACATCGGGCGGGCCGACGACGTCTTCAAGTCCAGCGACTACAAGATCTCGCCCTTTGAGCTGGAGAGCGCGCTCCTGGAGCACGAGGCGGTCGCCGAGGCCGCCGTCGTGCCCGCTCCCGATCCGCTGCGGCTCGCCGTGCCCAAGGCGTATGTGGTCCTCGCCGCGGGCTGGGAGGCGGGCCCGCGGACGGCCAAGGAGATCTTCGCCCACTCCCGCGCCACACTCGCCCCCTACAAACGCGTCCGCCGGCTGGAGTTCGCCGAGCTGCCCAAGACCGTGTCCGGCAAGATCCGCCGCGTTGAACTGCGCGAGCACACCGCCCAGGGCGGCGGCACCGAGTACAGAGAGGAAGACCACCGGTGAGCACACCCTCGTACGTGGCAGGCCCCACCGATGCCCCCCTGCTCGACGAAACCATCGGCGCCAATCTGGCCCGGATCGCCGGGCACTTCGGTGAACGCGAGGCGCTCGTCGATGTCCAGGGCGGGCGCCGGTGGACGTACGCGGAGTTCGCCCGGGCCGTGGAAGAGGTCGCCCTGGGACTGCTCGCCAAGGGAGTGGCCAAGGGCGACCGGGTCGGCATCTGGGCCGTCAACTGCCCGGAGTGGGTCATGGTGCAGTACGCCACCGCCCGCATCGGCGCCGTCATGGTCAATGTCAACCCGGCCTATCGCGTCCATGAGCTGGCCCATGTGCTGCGCCAGGCCGAGGTCTCGGTGCTGGTCTCCTGCGTCGAGTACAAGACCAGCGACTACCGGCGCATGGTCGAGCAGGTCCGTTCGTCCTGCCCCGCGCTGCGCGATGTGGTCTACATCGGCGACCCGACCTGGACGGGCCTGGTCCGGCTCGGCGGCGGGGTGGCGCGCGAGCGGCTCGCCGAGCGCGAGGCCAGGCTGCACTGCGACGACCCGGTCAACATCCAGTACACCTCGGGCACCACCGGCTTCGCCAAGGGTGCCACCCTCTCCCACCGCAACATCCTCAACAACGGTTTCCATGTGGGCGAGTTGCTCGGCTACACCGAGGAGGACCGGGTCGCCCTCCCGGTGCCCTTCTACCACTGCTTCGGCATGGTCCTCGGCAACCTCGCCATCACCACCCATGGCGCCTGCGCCGTCATCCCCGCCCCCACCTTCGACCCCACCGCCAGCCTGCACGCCGTCGAGCGCGAGCGGTGCACCTCGCTCTATGGCGTCCCCACCATGTTCATCGCCGAGCTCAACCTGCCCGACTTCGCCACCTATGACCTCTCCACGCTGCGCACCGGCATCATGGCGGGCTCGCCCTGCCCGGCGGAGGTGATGAAACGGGTGGTCGCCGAGCTGCACATGGAGGAGGTCGCCATCTGCTACGGCATGACCGAGACCTCCCCCGTCGCCACCCAGACCCGCCGCGATGACGACCTCGACCGGCGCACCGGCACGGTGGGCCGGGTGCTGCCGCACCTCGAGGTCAAGATCATCGACCCGGAGACCGGGGCCACCACGACGCGCGGCGAGCCGGGCGAACTGTGCACCCGCGGCTATTCGGTGATGCTCGGCTACTGGAACGAGCCGGAGCGCACGGCCGAGGCGATCGACGCCGAGCGCTGGATGCACACGGGCGACCTGGCGGTGATGGACGAGGACGGCTATGTGCGCATCGTCGGCCGCATCAAGGACATGATCATCAGGGGCGGGGAGAACGTCTATCCCCGGGAGATCGAGGAGTTCCTGCACTCCCACCCCAAGATCGCCGACGTCCAGGTCGTCGGAGTCCCGGACGACCGGTACGGCGAAGAGATCATGGCCTGTGTGATCCTCCGGAACTCGGCCGATGTGCTGAGCCGCGACGAGCTGGCCCGCTACTGCCGAGGGCGGCTGGCGCACTACAAGGTGCCGCGCTATCTGCGGATCGTGGAATCCTTCCCGATGACGGTGAGCGGGAAGGTGCGCAAGGTCGAGCTGAGGGAGCAAGGGGCGGCGCTGGTGGAGGAGATGACGCTGTCGCGGTAGGGGGTTCGTTCCGGCTATGGTAGGCGGTGGCGCCTTGCTCGGGCGCCACCCTGGCAGTCCGGTTGGGTATTTCCCGCCAGGCAAGGCACAACAAAGAGTGGCCCCCGCCTGTGGACCGTGATATCCCAGACGAGGGCCTGTCGAAAGATGGACGGTTGGTTGATCGGGAGTCCTCAGCTGGTGTGAGGACTGCCGGTCACCGTCCGATCAGCCATCTCCCGAACTCAAGGATCACAGCAGCGATCTGTTCGAGAAATGTCTTCTTTCGATGGCACCCCACGGGCGCCCCCTCCCATACGGATGCCGCCAAATCACGGTGACGGCGCCGGAGGAAGCCCGGTTCGGACTCCCTGGGCGGAGAGCCCGACGTGCGTGGTCTCCTCTGGGAGGGGGCGCCAGAAGCGCCGTGAAGAACACTACACTGCACGTGACGTCAGATGTACTTGATGTGACGTTCTGATCAACTCTCGTGTATTTCCCGGCACTTTCAGACCTGAACTAGCATCTTGCCCGTATTCCGGCCCCGCAGCATCCCAAGGAACGCCTCCACCATCCGGTCGAAGCCCTCCACCACCGTCTGGTCCAGCACCACCCGCCCCGCCTGGATGTGCGGCACCAGGAAGCCCTCCAACTCGCCCTGGGCGTCGGAATGGTTGCTCACCAGGAAGCCCTCCAGGCGGATGGACTTCTCGACGATGTCGTACAGATTGCGCGGCGCGGGCGGCGGCTGCTCGCTGTTGTACTGGGCCACCGCCCCGCACCAGGCGATCCGGCCGTGGGGGCGCAGCGAACCGATCGCGCCCTCCAGATGGTCGCCGCCCACATTGTCCAGATAGACGTCGATGCCATCCGGGGCCGCCCTCGCCAACTGCTCGCCGACCGGCCCGTCGTGATAGTCGAAGGCGGCGTCAAACCCCAGGTCGTCCACGAGATGCGCCACCTTGGCCGCCGAGCCCGCGCTGCCGATCACCCGGCCCGCGCCCAGCAGCCGGGCCAGCTGCCCGGCCGAACTGCCCACCCCGCCGGCCGCCGCCGAGATGAACACCGACTCCCCGGGCTGCAGCCGGGCCACCCGGGTCAGCCCGACATAGGCGCTCAGCCCGGTGCCGCCGAGGACACCGAGGTATGCGCTCACCGGTACCCCCTCGTGCCGGGGCAGTACCCGGGCGCCGGACCCGGTGCTCACCAGGGCGTGGGTACGCCACCCGGCCCGGTGGAAGACCAAGTCTCCGACGGCCAGCCCCGGGGCACGGGACTCCACCACCCGCCCGATCGACCGGCCCTCCAGCGGAGAGTTCAGCTCCCATGGGCCGTCCATCGCCTCCCGCATATACGGGTCCACGGACAGCAGGACGTTCTCCACCAGGGCGGTGCCGGCCACCACGGCCGGCAGCGGCTCCTCGACAAAGGCGAAGTCGTCGGCGGTGGGCATGCCCTGGGGGCGGGAGATCTGGTGCACGGAGCGAAGGGTGCTGGTCATGAGGGAACCGTAGGCGGCGCACCGGCCCTGCTCCCAGCCTCTGCGGTCGATGGATGAAGGCCTTCCATAAACCGGGTTGATGCACATAGATTCGCCGGGTGCCCGACAACGATCTCACCGTCCCGGAGCTGCGCGTCCTCGTCGCCGTCGGGGAAGCG
This sequence comes from Streptomyces xingningensis, assembly GCF_054957865.1. Classification (NCBI taxonomy): domain Bacteria; kingdom Bacillati; phylum Actinomycetota; class Actinomycetes; order Kitasatosporales; family Streptomycetaceae; genus Streptomyces; species Streptomyces xingningensis. The sequence continues at coordinate 87,188 of NZ_JBDJPF010000019.1, read as the reverse complement.
GGCGGCTTCACCGCCGCCGCGGCCCGGCTCGGCCTGACCCAGCCCGCGGTCTCCCATGCCGTACGGACCTGTGAGCGCAAGCTCGGCGCGGTCCTCTTCGACCGGGGCCGTCATGGGGCCCGGGCCACCCCCGCCGGATCCCGGGCCACCGCCCAGGCCCGCCGCATCCTGCGGCTGCTGGAGACCATGGCCGCCGAGACCCGGGGCGCGGACTCGGGCGAACTGTCCGGCCCGCTGCGGATAGCCGCCTTCCGCAGCGCCGCCGCCCAGCTGCTCCCCGGCGCCCTCGCCCGGCTCACCGCCCGGCATCCGCGGCTCGCGCCCGAGGTGCGGATCGTGCGCGAGGTGGACCGCGGTGCGGCCGGGGAGGTCGCCGACGGCCGTGCCGACCTGGCCATCGCCACGCTGGACGGTACCGGCGCGCTGCCGCCGGGCCTGCTCTCGGCCCACCTGCTCACCGAGCCGTACTCGCTCGTCCACCTCTCCGGCCATCCGGCTCCGCGCACCCTTCCGCTCGTCGACTGGGCGGAGAACTGTGGCTCCTACACCCGTGACTGGTGGGCCGAGCAGGACTGGATCCCGCCGGCCACGGTCAATGCCGAGGACGACAGCGTGGTCCTCTCCATGGTCGCCCAGGGCATGGGCATGGCCATCATGCCCGCCCTCGCCCTTGCCGCGGCCCCCGCCACGGTCGCCGTCACCGACCTCGGCCCCCGTCGCCCCACCCGCAGCGTGGGCTATGTCACCACGCCGGAGATGGCCCGCAGCGCGGCGGTGCGTGAGCTGATCCGTGAACTGCGGGAGACCTGTGGGGCGCGGACCCCGGCGGGTCCCGGCGGCAACCGGTTGAAGGTTCAGTCGAGTTGTCCGGAAGGATCGTCTAGTATCCGTGGCCCGGAACGAACATCTGTCCAAAAGGGAGATTCGATGAAGGCAGCTCGTCTTGGCACCCGCCTGGCCGGCACCGCGGCCGCCACCCTCGTCCTGGGCGCGGGTGTGCTGGCCACCGCGCCGTCCGCGGCCGCGAAGGCCAATGTGCTGAACATCAACAAGGTGTCGCTCCACAAGCCGGGCATAGCGGTCAAGGTCACTTACTCCTGTGACCGTGGCATCCACCACCGGCTGATGGCGAACGCGGTCGCCCGTGAGGGCCACCGCAACGCGGTCCGCGCCGCCGGGGCCGTCAAGGGTGCCAAGCTCACCTGTGACTTCAAGGACCACACCCTCACCGTGAACCTGCGTCCCAGGACCGGCCACTTCGCCAAGGGCGACAAGGCGAAGGTCACCGTCTTCTACCTCGACAACAAGGGTCACAAGTACGCGATCCGGAGCAAGGTCGCGGCGCTGTAGTCAGCCGAGATCGGGCCAGGGCGCCGGCGGGGAGTCCGCCAGGAAGCGCAGCACGCCCAGCAGGCGGCTCAGCGGGGGAGCGGACCAGTCGCGCTCGCCGGGCCGCGGGTGCCGGCGGGCGGCCGCCGACAGGCCCCACCCCAGGTGGTACCAGAGCACCCGGGCCTCGAGTGCCCCGTCGTCACCGGTGGGGCCGCACTCCTCCCGGTATCCCTGCAACGTCGGTATCACATCGGACAGTTCGAGTTTGGCGAACTCCATCGCGGGCTCGGCCCAGCAGGCGTCCCCCCAGTCCACGATCGCGCGGAACGCCCCCGAGGCAGGGTCCAGCAGCAGGTTCCGCGGCCCGATGTCACCGTGCAGCAGACCGTGCGGCCGCGCGGGGGACCTGCGTTCCAGCCGCTCGAACCACCCGGTCAGCCAGTCGGCCGTGCCCGGATCGACATAGCCCTTCCCGGCCAGTCGTTCGACCATGGGGCGGGGGTCGCCGCCGTCGTCGTGCTCAAGGGTGATACGCGGGTCGGCGGTGGCCTCGGTGATCCGGTGCAACCGGGCGAGTTCCCGCCCGAGTTCGCGCAGCATGGCCGCCCGCTGCCCGGGGGCCGGAGTGTGCAGTGCGAGGTCGGTGCCCTGGACCCGTTCCAGCACCATGTACGGCGAATCGATCAGCGTGCGGCTGTCGTCGAACTCGACGATCCCCGGTGTGCGCACCCCTGCCGCGCGGGCCGCCGGGATCACCGCGGCCTCCTTGCGCAGCTGGGGAACGAAGCGGTCCCGGGGGATCCGGAGGAAGAGCCGGTCGCCGAGCGTGAAGGCATGGTTGGCCACCCCGCCGGGCACGGCTGTCACCTGCCCGGGGCGGACGCCGTGCCGTGCGGCGATGGCGCGTATCGCTGCCGGTTCCGGAAGGCTGTCGGTCATGGCCAGAAGCGTAGGTGATCAGTCACCGCCCCGGTAAATCAATTGTTCCGCGAGGTCGTTGACCGGCCGCGGGGTGCCGGAGAGATCCAGCAGGTACAGCGGGAGGCGCAGCTCGTCGGCGCGGGAGCGGGCGTCACGGGAGTAGCCCGCGAGGGAGAAGCAGAGGCCGGTGGCCTCCTCGGTGAGGGCATACAGCCAGAGGCACTCGATGTCCCGGACCGTGGTGGGCAGGGTGGTCGGGTCGACCCGGACCACCAGGCCGGTGGCGCGCAGGTCGATGACCTCGGGGCCGTCAGGGGTGAGGCAGTTGCCGGGGCGGCGCACCTGGGCGAAACCGAGCCAGCGCAGATAGCGCTCGACGGCCATCAGCGCATCGCGGTCGGTGCGGATGGCGACCGGGCGGAAGGCGGGGCGCCGCCTGGCGGGCGGGGTGGCGTCCGGCGAGGGTTCGGGCGCTATGCGGAGCCGGACCACGGCTCCGCACGCACAGCCGAATTCCGGTCTGGGCCACTGACCTTGGGTACCGCAGGACTGGCAGCGCACCGTCACCCAGGAGTCGCGCCAGGTGCGGGAGGCCAGCGCGCCCGGTCCGGCATCGGGCCGGACGGGCAGGGTGAGGGGCTCCCCGCAGGCGCAGGGGAAGGTGGGCGGGGTGAAGGAGTGCTCGCGGCGGCACATCGGGCAGTGCACCGGCACGCTCTTGGCCATCGTCGCTCCAGCGGACGAGTGCGGAGGGGTTGGGGCACCCATCGTCCACGATGCGGAAGATCGTGGGGCGCGATTCGCCGAAGGCGCGGTTCCGGGGCGGGGCCGGGTCGCCAGTTCCTGAACCGGGCGCCTGAACCGGGCGGCGGTGCCCGGGCGCGACAGGAAGTTGTCGGCACCGCCGCCCGGGGCCTCAGGGGGTGTCCGGTGGGGTGGGCTCGAACTCGCGGACCGCGTCGATGTCCGGGCCGTGCGGGGTGTTGGCCTCCCGCTCGATCATGATCTCGACCAGCACCGGGCGGGAGGTGGTGATCGCCTCCTTGCGGGCCCATTCGATGGCCGGCCGGATGTCGGACGGGTTGATCACGCGGCGGCCCGAACAGCCATATGCCTCCATGATCTTGACGTTGTCGGTGCCGGTCTCGTCGTAGTGGATGTCGACCTGATAGTTCATGTCGTAGCCGAGCTCGGCCTGGCGAATGAGGCCCAGATACTCGTTGTTGAGCATGATCAGTACGAAGGGCACCTCATACTGTGCGGCGACCGCCAGCTCTTCGACGAGGTACTGGAAGCCGTAGTCCCCGACGATGCCGACCACTTCGGCGTCCGTACGGCCCATGCCCTCCAGGGCCTTGCGGACCCCGATCGCCGCCGGTATCTCCCAGCCGAGCGGCCCGGCCTGGCCGCAGACCTGGTAGTGCCGGGGAAGGTGTGCCTTCTGATGCTGGCCGCCCCAGATCTGGTAGAGGCCGATGGCGGTGACGAAGTGGGTGTCCTCGGCGAAGATCTCGTTGATCTCCCGGTAGACCCGGGGGGCCTTGACCGGGACCGTGTCGAAGTCCTCGCGGCGGGTGAGGGTGCGCTTGAGCTCACTGCAGCGGGCCAGCCAGGGACCGATGTCGGTGCGGGCGCCATGGGACCGGGCGGTGGCGAGCAGGGCGGCCAGGAAGGGCTTGGCGTCGGAGACGATGCCCAGCTCCGGCTCGATGACCCGGCCCAGCTGGGTGGGTTCGATGTCGACCTGGACAAAGGTCCGCTCGCCCCGGTAGACGGCGAGGTTCGCGCCGGTGTGCCGGTCGCCGAAGCGGGCGCCGACGGCGAGCACGAAGTCGGCCTCGAGAAAAGAGGCGTTGGCATGGCGCTGTGAGGTCTGGATGCCGGTGGTGCCCATATGGAGCTCGTGGTCGTCCTCGATGACGCCCTTGCCCATCAGGGTGACCTGGAACGGTACCTCCAACTCCTCGACCAGGGCCCGTAGTTCGGCGGCGGCGTCGGCGAGGATCACCCCGCCGCCGGCCAGGATCAGCGGACGTCGGGCGGCCAGCAACAGCTCCAGGGCGGCCACCACACGCGGGGGGTGCGGTTCGGCGACGGCCACCGGCAGCGGCGCGTCCAGAGCGGGGTCGTAGACGATCTCGCGGCTGGCGAGGTCGACGGGGATGTCGATCAGCACCGGACCCGGGCGGCCCTCGCGGGCGACCCGGAACGCCTGGCGAAAGACCCAGGGGAGCTGTGCGGCCTCCTTGATCTGTACGGCCCATTTGGTGACCGGACGCGCTATCCCGACGATGTCGACCGCCTGGAAGGCCTCTTGGTGCAGCTTGCCGGAGACCGCCTGGCCGGTGATGCAGACCATGGGGACGGAGTCGGCATAGGCCGTGTACAGGCCGGTGACCAGGTTGGTGGCGCCCGGCCCCGACGTGGCGATGGCTACGCCGACCCGGCCGTTGGTCCGGGCCCAGCCGTCGGCCATATGGGCCGCGCCCTCCTCATGGCGGACGATGAGGTGATCGATGCCGCCGAGGGTCTTCATCGCCCGGTAGAGCGGGAGGACCGCGGCGCCGGGGCAGCCGAAGGCGATGTCCACGCCCTCGTCCTTGAGGATGTGCACGGCCGCCTGCATGGCGGGGATCCTGGCCGAAGTCATCCGCGGTCCCCCTCCGGCACGGGTCCGGACAGCCGCTGCACGCCGCGCAGCAGCGCGGAGTGGTCGAGTCCGCCATCGCCCTGGGCGCGCACCGCGGCGACCAGTCCCGCCACCACACCGCCGACGGGGAGGGCGGCGCCGACCTCCCGGGCGGCCTGGGTGACGATGCCCAGGTCCTTGTGGTGGAGGTCGATCCGGAAGCCCGGAGTGTGGTCCTGGGTGAGGAAGTTGGGCATCTTGCGGGTGAGCACGGCGGAGGCGGCCAGGCCGCCGTTCAACACCTCGAGGGCGGCGGCGAGTTCCACGCCCGACTTCTCCAGGAAGACGACGGCCTCGGCACAGGCCTGGATGTTGATCGCGACGATCAGCTGGTTGGCGGCCTTGACGGTCTGCCCGGAGCCATGCGGGCCGCACCGCACCACCGTGCTGCCCAGCGCCTCGAACAGCGGCCTGGCCTCGTCGAAGTCGGCCTGCTCGCCGCCGGCCATGATGGACAGCACGCCCTCCACGGCCCCCGCCTCGCCGCCGGAGACGGGCGCGTCCAGGACGCGAAGTCCCTTGCCGGCGGCCTCCCGGGCGAGCCGGACGGAGGTCCGCGGGCTGACCGAGGACATGTCGATGAGCAGCGCCCCGGGCCCGGCGTTGGCCAGGATGCCGGTGTCCCCGTAGGCGACGGCCTCGACCTGGGGGTCGGCCGGGACCATGGTGACGATCACATCCGCATCCCGGACGGCCTCGGCCACGGAGGCGGCGGGGGTGCCGCCATGGGCCGCCAGGCGGTCCAGCTTGTGCCGCTCCAGGGTGTGGCCGGTGACGCGATAGCCGGCCTTGAGCAGGTTCTCGGACATCGGGGAGCCCATGATGCCGAGGCCTATCCAGGCGATGCGGGGGAGTCGGTTCTTCTCCATCGGTCTCCTCTGGTCTCCTCAAAACGCTTTCAGCCAGCGGAAGCTCTCCGGGCCAGGGTCGGGGCAGCGGTACTCGAGCCCGATCCAGCCGTCGTATCCGGCGGTGTCCAGGCGGCCGAGCAGGCCGGGGAAGTCGAGCCCGCCCGAACCGGGCGCGCCGCGGCCCGGGTTGTCGGCGATCTGCACATGCCCGGCGGTGGCGGCCTGCCGGTCGATGACCCGGTGCAGGTCTTCGCCGTTCATCGACAGGTGGTAGAGGTCCATCAGGAACCGGGCGTTGTCCAGCCCACTGGCCGCATTGACCCGGTCGACGACCTCGATCGCCGACTCGGTGCCGGTCAGCGGATAGCCGGGTGATTCGCGGGCGTTGAGGGCCTCGATCAGCAGGGTGGCGCCCACCCGGTCGGCGGCGCGGGCCGCCCGTACCAGGTTCTCCAGGGCGAGGTCGTCCTGGGCGCGCGGGTCGGCGCCGGGGACGCGGTTGCCGTAGAGCGCGTTGAGCGCCGTACAGCCCACCGAGCGGGCGAAGTCCGCCGCGATGTCGATGTTGGCACGGAAGCGCTCCGACTCCGCGCCGGGCAGGGACAGGGCTCCCCGGTCCGGGCCGGGGAGTTGGCCGGCGTAGAGGTTCAGGGCCACCAGCCGGGTCCCGGCCCGGTCCAGCGCGGTGCGCAGCGCATCGAGCCGGGACCGCTCGGGGGCGGGGGAATCGGGCCAGGGCCACCACAGCTCGACCGCGGAGAAACCGGCCGCGGCCGCCGCCGCGGGGCGCTCGAGCAGGGGGAGCTGGGTGAAGAGGATCGAGAGGTTCACATCGAAGCGCATGCGGTTCAGCAGCCTTTCGAATAGTGAAACTAGCTTTCCGTGCTACGGAAAAGATGGTTGCCCTGGGCGGGAGAGGCTGTCAAGACGTAAGGTGCATCTCATGCCTTCCAGCGTTCTTCCGCCTCCCGCCGCCTAGCGCGGGACGCCACCGGCAGCAGCACATACGGGACTTGCGGTCCCGATGCGCCGGGTGGCCGTGCCCGCACGCGGGAGTCCACGACCACTTTCGTCATGCGGAGAACGCAGCATGTCCAAAACCGTCATAGAGCCGTCCACCCTGCCCGAAAGCCGGGCACCCCGGTCCGTGGGGCGCGGCCTCGGCTATCTCGCCGTCGTCGGGATCTCCTGGGGGACGACCGGAGCCGCCGCCGACATCCTCTACCGGTCCAGCGACCTGGGCCCGGTGGCCCTCTCCTTCTGGCGCTGTGTCAGCAGCCTGGTGCTGCTGCTCGCCGCCAGGGCGCTGCGCCCCGCGCGCCTCGCCGGTGCGCCCCGGGTGCCGCAGCCGGCGGGCCGGCGGCTGTTGCTGCTGCTGGGCACGGGGCTTGGCCTGGCGGTGTTCCAGGCCGCCTTCTTCGGGTCGGTGCAGGCGACCGGGGTGGCCGTGAGCACCGTGGTCACCCTGGGGGCCGGGCCGGTGTTCACCGCCGTGGGCGGGCGGCTGTTCCTGGACGAGCGCATCGGGCGCGTCGGTGTGCTGGCGGTGTGCGGGGCACTGGCCGGTCTCGCGGTGCTGGTGCTGGGCGACCGGGGCGGCTCGGTCCGGCCGCTGGGTGTGGGGCTGGCCCTGCTGTCCGCCGCCGGGTATGCGGCGGCCACCCTGCTGGCCCGCTGGACCGGGCGGCACGGTGCGGGGGAGGACCCGTACAGCCTGACCCTGTGGTCGTTCGGCATCGGCGCGGTGCTGTTGCTGCCCCTGGCCTGGGCGGAGGGGCTGCTGCCGCACACCGCCCACCCGGGCCGGGTGCTGCTGGTGATGGGCTATGTCGTCGCCGTCACCACGGCGTTGGCCTATCCGCTGTACTTCGCCGGGGTGGCCGCGGTGCGGGCCGCCACGGCGGCGGCAGTGATGCTGCTCGAGCCGGTGAGCGCGGCGGTGCTGGCGGTGACCCTGCTCGGGGAGCGGCTCACGGCGACGACGGTCATCGGCACCCTGCTGTTGCTGACGGCAGTGGCCGGCCTGGCGCTGTCCGAGGCGCGGTCGGCGGGGCGCGGCTCCGCCTGACCCGGTGAACGGTACCGGGGCGCGGGCCGGTTGGCCTCGCGCCCCGGATCGGCGGCGGCAAGGAACCCGAAGACAGACGCTACGGTGGCCGCATGTTGCGTTTGAGAGTGGAGTTCACTACCGAGCCCTTTGATCTTGACCAGCTACCACCGCATGCCGTGGTGGCCCGTGCGGTGGTACAGGGCGCGGGGCTGGACACCGTGGACGTCGGCCCGTTCGGCAACACCGCCGAAGGACGGGCCGAGGTCGTACTGGCCACGGTGGACCGGCTGTTGCGCGAGGCGCTGGAGGCCGGTGCCACCAGGGTGTCGCTGCAGGTGAACGTGGTCGAGGAGGACGGCGCATGACGGAGTCGGGCGCCCGCGACTTCCGCGCGGCGATCAAGCCGCTGGTGGACGCCATGGGCGGGCGGTTGCTCGAGCCGGAGGAGGCCGGCCGCGAAGATGTGGTGCTCTCCTGGGAGGGGCGCGAGGTGGTGGCGGTGCGCCTGCCGCACCTGTCCGAATCGCTGGAGCACATCCTGGCCGACCTGGAACGCCGCCATGGCATGCCACTACCCCAACTGGACCGCAAGACCAAGCAGTCGGTGGTGCGCAACCTGGAGGCCCGCGGGGCCTTCCGGCTGCGGCACGGGGTGGAGACGGTGGCCGCGGCGCTCGGGGTCAGCCGCTTCACTGTCTACAACTACATCAACTACCAAGAGGAGCAGCGGGTGAAGCGGCGTGGTGAGCAGCGGTGAAGAACCGCGGTGCTACCGCGTTGTCCCTGCGGGAGGTTGTGGCCGGAGAGATGTTGGCGTCAGAGACCTTCATGCCCGGCAACTGAGCAGTTGCCGAAACCTGGTGTTGCTCCGCTTCGCGTCGTGCTCGCCAATGGTCGCTGTCCAGCGTCGGCACGTAACATTGACGAACGTCTCGATCGCCTTTGCGTTCGCATACCGCCAACTGGTGAACCCGCCGAGCCAGGCAAGCGCGTCAGCGGGTGTCTGCCCGCATTCCATGAGCCGTACGGCTGTGCATGCCGGGTCCACCCATGCGGGGCCGCTAGCCGGTCGAGCCCAGTCCACGATGCGGGCGTCGCCATCGCGGTCGATCAGGATGTTGTGCGGATTCGTGTCGGTGTGAAGCAAGTTGGTTCCATGTAAGTGCCCGGCTTCGCCAGGAAGCAGGTACGGCGCGAACCGGTCGGCGAGGGGTGATGCGGGGAACGTGGAACCGCTGAACGCCTGCATGCGTTGCAGAGCGTCCGCCACAGCCGCCAGGTCACTACTTCCAGGGGCCAAGTCGGCGTGGCGGCCGTCGATGTACGCGAAGGCGAGACAGGACCACCCCGCAGTGCGGAAGCAGTGATGAATGACCGGGCTGACTCCCTGAACCACATGGTTGATGCGCGTCTCCCAGCCGAGCGACGCGACGGCTTCATCGTCAGCTTCGCGTACGCCTTTGAAGAACAGGCGTCCGCGTTCCGTGGTCAGTTTGAGCGCGACAGCGCAGTTGAGGCCGCCGGCCACGACTTCCGAAGCGACCACCTGGCCCGTGCGTTCCTCCACCGCGCCGCGCAGCATGCCGGGAAGTTCTTTCCACCCGACTCGCTCAACCACATGATCTCCCTTCGATGCCGGTAGGGATACCGGCGTAACCGGTGCCCCTACCGGCTCTCGGCGCTGCTACTGCGTCGCGCCACACTTACGGCAGCGCTGCGCGCCGCTCCACTCCACCCAGTCGTGGTCGCAGTCGTCTGCTCTCAAATCTGCGTTGTTCCTGAACCTGGGCACATCGCACGATCGCCACTGCCGTCTGCCGGCTGGTGCTGCGGTACCGGGTCACCCGGTTCACCGTGAACTGTGGCACCGCAAACGGAGCAGTTGCCCTCCAGCTTGCCGGGGTCGAAGCGTAACGCTGACTTCGCCTTCACCTAGACCTCCTCGAGAGGTTCGTAGTACGTCCCTTGGTCAGTGCTCATTCCTGAGCGCAGCAGGTATGCCACAGCGGCAAGGATCTTTCCGCCGGAGTGGAACGAGACGGTCACCCCGGCGTGCCGGGGACGTCCGCCTTCCTTCTGCGTCCAAGCATCGAGGCCGCTGATCTCGCGGCTTCCCGAGGATGCGAGCAGGGCCATGAACCACTGTTCGACATCCGGGAGTTTGATCCGTCCACCAGCCCCCATGCCTTCGGGGAAGGCGACGGGGGCGATTGGCTCGTCACCCTCGATGATCTGGTCCGACTCGTCGTGCCTCGTGCCGGGAGCCAGCATCATGGGCGTATGAAAGTGCGCGGTCGCACCAGTCGAGAACTCGACGATGAACCCGTACAACTCGTTCTGGGGGCGCGGGTCTTCCCACTCGGATACTCCCGCGATCAACGGGTTGCTGTCGTTCTTGATCAGATCCATGGCGAATTCCTGGAACCGCCTGATACGCATGCTCTACCTCTTCCGCAGCTCGGTGCGCTGGAGGCTATCGCGCCTTGTGCGCTGCTGTGCGGTGGTGCACCCGTCCGGCCGACTTCAGTCACGAGGACGACCGGGCGGGCGGCTGTGCCTGCCGCTCTGCCCGGTTGAAGGACCCACGGCCCGGGAGGGGAGCGTCATGGCATCCGAACAGAGAGACGGGGATCAATGCTTCACTTGGTGATGCGTCATGAAGGCCGCCGCAAACTTCTGGTCCGCCTCCTGGCCGTCCCTCCGATGCGCTGACCGTCTCGCTTCGTTGAGCTGGAGGCAGATACGGCAACCGTCCATGGGGGTTGGCAACTGCTCGTCGAGGAGCGCATATGAGGTCGTCTTAGCTCGATGGTGTGATGGCCGGCTTCCGGGCTTGCGGTGCCCTGGGTCATCCGGGTTAGCGTGGCGGCGCGATCTGGGACGCCGGGTGCGGTGTCGGCGTGCGGGGCCCCTGCTCCACCGGAGCGATGGTTCAGGGCCTCCCCGTCGCCTCTGGCCGTATCCATATGGCCAGGTCGCGTAGGGAACCGGCCTCCCGGGACCGGACCACGCACAGGATGCGTGTCGCCGCCTCGGGGTCGAGTACGCCGGGGAACCAGTGCGCCCAAGACCGTTCGGGGCGTGCGGCTGACCGGGCTCACTCCTGCTCAGTCCGTAGGAACGGTAGGCATGGCCGTCGGCCCACTGGTGTGCGGCAAGGGAACGACCGGCTCAGGCACTGGCCCCCTGCGATCTCGGATGCGTGCAACGAGTCGTCGTTCTGCCTCCTCGATGTACCCCGGTTCGACACGCGGGGCGGACGCATAGGTGTTTCCATGATGACGGATGGGCCGGATTGCCCGGATGGAAAGGAAGAACTGCCCATACAGGGACCGCCAGCGCGACAACCATGACGACAAACCGGCCATCATGAGTGCACCTCCCGCAGGTGGCGCCCCATCAATACTGTGCAGTCGGTTGCTCTGCTCTTGTCGCCCTGCTTGATCGCTGCTGAGTATTCCGCCTTGATCCGGTCGCACTCTGTGCAGCGCTTCGTCTGGGTTGTCACGCCACCGCCTGGGCAGGGAGGCGTACGGAGGAATCCGATGTGCCTCGCTCGCTGCGGTGCAGTTGCCGTACCGGCCGGCACTCGACGCGATCGGTATCTTCGTTCTGGGGTAACGCCTGTGCCACGCCGCCCAGTTCAAAGTGAGCTCCCACCGGCTGCTTCACTTCGACCACCTGCCTTCTTCGTCTCCTCTGCGCATGGGACACGTTAGGAAGGCACGCGCCGCCTGTCGCGAGTACTTTGGCTACCCGGCAGACGCAAGTATCCGGTGTGATCGTTTAGAGAGGCAGCCGCACCGCAGTTGCCAGGTCGCGCATCTCTTGCGTCAACGTCCTGCGGTCTTCAATCACCCGTCCGACGATGTCGCGGGCAAACCTCTGATTGGGCATCCACTCAGGCGACCTGCGGTTGATGTCCGTCAGCTTCTCCACGGCCAGCCCATAGTTGCCCATGCGCTCATGCGAGTCGGCAACGTCAAGAAGATGCCTATTCCAGTTGTTCGTTGTGGGGCGCACCCGCGTACGCCTCGTCTTGGCCTTCGTGATCTTCTCGACCTTGTCGCCCAGGCGCAGCACAGCGTCCGGCCTGCCGACGATCTGGGCGTTCTCCGCGCTCTTGAGGAGAACCGTCAGCGGGCCGAACGTCCTCATGCTGACGTTATGCGGTATTGCGAACTCGTGCCCGATGGCCTCAGCGGCAGCGCGGGCGTACCTCAAGGCGTGGTCGGCTTCCCCCGGGCGGTTGTCGCGCACGGCAGCCGCCGAGATACGCAACAGCATCCAACCCCACAGTGAGAGCTCGGTAGGGGTCGCACGGGTCATACGCACTGGCTCCGAGTCGTCGGCCCACTTCGTGGCCAGCTCCCGGGCCTCCCCCAGCCGACCCTGCCTCAGCATCAGCCAACACAAGTGGTTCGCCGTCTCTGTGGCCTGCAGCCGGTCGCTCACCTCGTCCAGCGACCGGGTCAATGCCTCCTCTGCGTCGCGGAATTGCCGTGTCTGGATCAGCAGCCATCCGGTCCGCTGAAGCAGCCGGACGCGCAGCTCCCGACCTTCCGAACCGAGCGCGTCAGCGTCCCGCAACAGGGCAGGCAGCACGGCAGCCAGCGCGGCGAACTGGTCTTTTTGATAGAGCGATACGAGCCCATCCAGAGCCGATGCCACACCTTCCACAGTCGGCGGCTCGTCCGCTTCCTCGGTGAGCCCCACAGGAGCGTGCAGGGCCTGCCTGACCCCCTCCCACCGGTCTACGGTTTCCGGGTCCGCCCCGTCCTCATCGGGCTCACCGACAAGCCTCATGGTCGGCACCCGCAGGGCTGACGCGAACTTCCGCCACGTCTCCATGCGAGCTGACTCCTGCTCGCCCTGTTCGAGCCGTCGCAGAACCGACAGCCCTACTCCTGAAGCCTCGGCAAGCTCTCGCTGGGTCAACCCACGTCGCTTGCGCAGCACCTTGATTCGCTCACCAGCGCTCGTCATGGCACGAGCGTACGCGCCAAGTCAGTAGTGCAGGGAGTGCGAACACTGTGGGAGCTACAGTCGGTTGACGTAACACTGGCTGTCATGGCGGACCGTTCGGCCACTCTTCTTCAACAAACTGTTGACGCGAAGTTTCGGAGGGCGTTAGCTATGCGCAGCTCATCCGAGCGCACCGCAAAGCGCCACGGAGGTCCCCGTGACTTCGAGTTCCCCGCCGGGGCTGTCCCGGTTCAACGCGGCTGACGACGAAGCGGCCCGCGCCACCCTGTACGAGATCTGCACCAGCGCCGCATGGGCGGGTGAGCTTCTCACCCGGCGCCCCTACCCCGATGCCGAGGCCCTGTTCGCCGCCTCCGACACCGCCGTGGCGCGGCTGACCCCGGCGGATCTGGCCGAGGCGATGGCCGGGCATCCGCCCATCGGGCGGCCCAGGCCCGGTGACCCGGTCTCCGCCCGGGAACAGCACGGGATGGCCGGTGCCCCGGAGGCGCTCAAGTCCGAGATGCTCGAGCTGAACCTGGCCTACCAGGAGAAGTTCGGGCAGGTCTTCCTGATCTGCGCCACCGGGCTCACCGCCGGGCAGCTGCGCGACGCCGTCCGGGACCGGATCGCCAACACCCCGGACCGCGAACGGGAGATCGTCAGGCGGGAGCTGGGCCGGATCAACCGTGTCCGGCTGGCCGGACTGGTGGCCCGGCCCACCGTGTCCACCCACATCCTGGACACCAGCACCGGCCGCCCCGCCGGGAACGTCACCGTGCGGCTGTCCGTACGCGGCCCCGGCGACCCGGCCTGGACCGCGCTCGGCACCTCGGTGACGGACGCCGACGGGCGCTGCAAGGACCTGCCCCTGCTGCCCCAAACCGCCACCCACGCCCGGCTGTTGTTCGAAGTCGAGCCCCATCTGTCCCAGAAGCAAGCCGAGGGAGCGGCGTTCTTTCCCGAAGTGACGGTCGCCTTCGCCGTCGCACCGGGCGAGCACCACCACGTGCCGCTGCTGCTCACCCCCTTCGGCTACTCCGTATACCGAGGGAGCTAGCCCGGATATGCCGCACCTGACCGACGGACCCCGCCCCGCGATCCTCGGCCCCAACCAGTACGGCAAGGCCGAGAGCCGGGTCGTCAAGATCACCCGTGCTGGTGCCACCCACCACATCAAGGACCTCAGCGTCTCCGTCTCGCTCTCCGGTGACATGGACGAGGTGCACCTCTCCGGCTCCAACGCCAAGGTCCTGACCACGGACGCCACCAAAAACACGGTATTCGCGTTCGCCAAGGAACACGGCATCGCCTCCGCCGAGGAGTTCGGCATCCACCTGGCCCGCCACTTCGTCACCAGCCAGGAGCCCATCCACACCGCCCGCATCCGCATCGAGGAGTACACCTGGGACCGCATCGAGGCCCCCGGCTCCGGCGACGCCCGGCACTCGTTCGTCCGCAGCGGCCGGGAGACCCGCACCGCGCAGATCGGCTACGACGGCACCCGGTGGCAGATCATCTCGGGCCTCAAGGACCTGACCGTACTGAACTCCACCGACTCCGAGTTCCACGGCTATGCCAAGGACCGCTACACCACCCTCGGGGAGACCCACGACCGCATCCTCGCCACCGAGGTCAACGCCCGCTGGCGGTACGGCTGGACGGACGGCCGGCAACCCGCACCGCACTGGGACGACTGCTACCGGCGGACCCGTGAACACCTGCTGCACGCCTTCGCCGAGACCTACTCCCTCTCCCTCCAGCAGACCCTCTACGCCATGGGCGTCCGGGTCATCGACCACCGGCCCGACATCGACGAGATACGCCTCTCCCTCCCCAACAAGCACCACTTCCTCGTCGACCTGGAGCCCTTCGGCCTCGAGAACGACAATGAGGTCTATTACGCCGCCGACCGCCCCTATGGCCTGATCGAGGCGACCGTCCTGCGAGCGGGCGCCGAGCCCGGCATCCCGGTGGACTGACCAACCTCCAGCGACCCCAGGGCAAAGGACTCACCGTGACCCCACCACCGGCGCGCACCGTCATCGAGAACTGCGCCATCGCGACCGTCGACGCCCATGACACCGAATTCGCCTCGGGCCACCTCGTCATCGCGGGCAACCGGATCGAATCCCTCGGACCCGGAGCCGCTCCCCGCCAACTCCAGGACGTGGTACGCCGGGTGGACGGCACCGGCCACCTGGCGACCCCCGGGCTGGTCAACACCCATCACCACTTCTACCAGTGGCTCACCCGCGGCCTCGCCCAGGACGCCAACCTCTTCGACTGGCTGGTCGCCCTCTATCCCATCTGGTCGCGCATCGACGAACCGATGGTCTACGAGGCGGCCCGCGGCTCCCTCGCCGTGATGGCGCGCGGCGGTGTCACCACCGCCGTGGATCACCACTATGTCTTCCCCAAGGGCTGTGGCGACCTCCTGGGTGCCGAGATCCGCGCCGCCCGCGAACTGGGCATCCGCTTCAGCCCCACCCGGGGGTCGATGGACCTCGGCGCATCCGCCGGCGGACTGCCCCCGGACTTCGCCGTGGAGACCACCGAGGACGCGCTGGCCGCCACCGAGCAGGCCATCGACACCCACCACGACGCCTCCTTCGACTCGATGCTGCGCATCGGCGTCGCCCCCTGCTCGCCCTTCTCCGTCTCCACCGAACTCCTGCGGGAGGCCGCGGTGCTGGCCCGCCGCAAGGGCGTACGGCTGCACACCCATGGCTCGGAGACGGTGGAGGAGGAACAGTTCTGCAAGGACCGGTTCGGGATGGGCCCGACCGATTACCTGGAATCCACCGGCTGGCTCGGCGACGACGTATGGATGGCCCACTGCGTCCATATGAACGACTCCGACCTCGCCGCCTTTGCCCGCACCCGGACCGGCGTGGCGCACTGCCCGTCCTCCAACGCCCGCCTCGCCGCGGGCACCGCACGCGTCCCCGCCATGCTCGCCGCGGGCATCCCGGTCGGCCTCGGCGTCGACGGCACCGCCTCCAATGAATCCGGCGAGCTGCACACCGAACTGCGCAACGCCCTGCTGATCAACCGTCTGGCCGGGGGAGAGCGGGCCCTGAACGTCCGCCAGGCCCTGCGGCTCGGTACGTCCGGCGGCGCCCAAATCCTGGGCCGCGCTGCGGAGACAGGCTCGCTCGAACCGGGCAAGCTCGCCGACCTGGTGCTCTGGCAGGTCGACGGCCTCGGCCACTCCACCATCGCCGACCCCGTCGCCGCCCTGGTCCTCGGCCCGGCGGCACCGGTCACCCTCTCCCTGGTGGGCGGCCGGACGGTCGTCGAGGACGGCCGGCTGGTCACCGCCGACGAGGACGGCATCGCCCGCGCCGCCCGCACCGAGGCCCGGCGCCTCGCACGCCTGGCCGACGCGGGCTGATGCCCGGGGTGTCCGAGCCCGGCCGAGGGGGACGGCCCTCGGCCGGGCCCGGGCATCGGCAGCACCCCCAGCCCTGCGACACCCCCAGCTCTTCGACACCTCCAGCTCTGCGACACCTCCCTGAAGCCGTGTCCCATCGGCGCTGTGCCCCGTCGAGGACGTGAAAATCGACAGGAGGACCCACCATGGCCGCTGCGCCAGAGCTCCACCCGGTGGACCAACTGCCCGGCCCGGCAAGGCTGTTCGCCGGCGGCTTCCAGCATGTCGCCGCCAGCTATGCCGGAGTGGTCGCCCCGCCGCTGGTGGTCGGCGCCGCCATCGGCCTCACCCCCACCCAGATCACCTTTCTGGTGGGCGCCGCCCTCTTCACGGCGGGCATCGCCACCCTGCTGCAGACCATCGGCTTCTGGAAGGTCGGAGCGAGACTGCCGTTCGTCAACGGCGTCTCCTTCGCGGGCGTCGCCCCGATGCTCGCCATCGCCGGTCAGCAGTCCGACCGGAGGGACGCCCTGCCCGTCATCTACGGGGCCGTCATCGTGGCGGGCGTGCTCGGCTTTCTGCTGGCCCCGTACTTCTGCAGGCTGGTCCGCTTCTTCCCGCCCATCGTCAGCGGGACCGTGATCACCCTCATCGGCCTCACCCTGCTGCCCGTCGCCTTCGGCTGGATCCAGGGCGGCCACCCGGAACGGCCCGCCTCGCCGGCCAACCTCGGCCTGGCCGGGGGCACCCTGGTGATCGTGCTGGTGCTGCGGCGTCTGCTGACCGGATTCCTGCGGCAGATCGCGATCCTGCTCGGCCTGCTCGCCGGCACGCTGCTCGCGATCCCGGCCGGGGCGGTGAACACCACGGCCACCCGGCATGCCGCGCTGATCGGCTTCCCGGAGCCCTTTCGCTTCGGGCACCCGGTGTTCACGGTGTCCGCCACCGTCTCGATGTGCATCCTGATGCTGGTCAGCATGGTCGAGAGCACCGCCGACATGCTGGCGCTGGGCGAGATCGTCGGGCGCGAGGCCGACGAGCGGGTCATCGCGGGCGGTCTGCGGGCGGACACCCTGGGCAGTGCCCTGAGCCCGCTCTTCAACGGCTTCGCCAACAGTGCCTTCGCCCAGAACATCGGCCTGGTCGCCATCACCCGGGTGCGCAGCCGCTTCACGGTGGCGGCCTGCGGTCTGATGTTCGTCGCCCTGGGGCTCAGTCCGGCCTTCGCCTCGCTCATCGCCGTGGTGCCGCAACCGGTGCTCGGCGGTGCGGGCATCGTGCTCTTCGGCACGGTCGCCGCCGGTGGGGTGAACGTCCTGCGGAAGGCGGACCTGGCCCGGGGCGAAAACCTGCTGATCGTTGCCGTTTCGCTGGGCGTGGGCATGATTCCGGTGGTGTCCAAGGCCTTCTACGGCAGCGCGGCCATCCCCGAGACCCTGAAGATCATCCTCAACTCCGGTGTCAGCGCCGGATGTCTGACGGCCGTCGCCCTCAACCTGGCCTTCAACCACCTCCGCCGAGGGAACGCACCGGAGCCGGACCTCCCGGAACAACCGCCGGTCACCGCCGTGCGTGGCGACTGGGCCGAACCATGGCATTGAGCAACAATCGGCGCAAATCCTGATCAAAGTGCCGAGAGGGGCTCCACCGTGGACACGGGTTCTCCGGAGTCCGGCGCCAAGCGCCGCTTCGTCTTTCCCAGCGCACTCGCCGTCCTGGCAATGGTGACGGTCGCCGTCTGGGCCCTGGCCTTCGTCATCCCCTCCGGCAGCTACCAGCGCAACGCCACGGGCGGCCCCATCCAGGGCACCTACCACCGCGCACCCGCCCCCGGCGACTTCGTACACCGCCTGGGCCAGCTCTTCCTCGCACCCGTCAACGGCCTCTACGGCGTCCGCGACCCGCAGAGCGGCCAGGTCGCCCCCGATGCGACCGGCACGCTCTACGGCAGCGCCGGAGTCTTCCTCTTCGTCCTCGCCATCGGGGCCTTCATCACCGTCGTCTTCGCCACCGGGGCACTCGACCGGGGCATCGAACGCCTCGCCCACCGGCTGCGCACCCGGGGCGCGCTCCTGATCGCCGGAGTGATGACGGTCTTCTCCCTCCTCGGCACGGTGGAGGGCTTCGCCGAGGAAACCCTCGGCTTCTACGGCCTCCTGGTCCCCCTGATGCTGGCGCTCGGCTACGACCGCATGGTCGCCACCGGCACGATCATCCTCGGCGCGGGTGTCGGGGTGCTGGCCTCCACGGTCAACCCCTTCGCGACGGGCGTGGCCTCATCGGCCGCCGGCATCTCGCTCGGCGACGGCATCGCGCTGCGCTTCGCGATGTGGCTGGTGCTGACCGCCGTCACCATCGCCTATGTCCTCCGCTACGCCCACCGGGTGCGGGCCGCCCCGGACCGCTCCCTGGTCGGCTTTCTGCCCGGCGACCGCGAACTGGCGGCGGCCGCCGAGGAACCGCCCTCACTGACCGGGCTGCAGATGGCCGTGCTGGGGTTGGTCGCGCTGGTCTTCCTCTTCATGGTCTTCTCGGTGATCCCCTGGGCCGGTGCCCTCACCGGCAATGCGGACGCGCCTCCCTACGGCTGGGAACTCGACTGGTCCTTCGCACAGTTGGCGGCCCTGTTCATCGTCGCCGCCCTGCTCATCGGGATCGTCGCCCGCCTCGGCGAGCAACGGCTGAGCGCGGTCCTCGTCCAGGGGGCGGGTGATTTCATCTCGCCGGCGTTGACGATCGTCCTCGCCCGTGGCGTCACCGTCATCATGAACAACGCCCGTATCACGGACACCGTGTTGCACTCCATCGAGAGCGTGGTGTCCGGCACCTCCGCCGCGCTCTTCGGGGTCGTGGTGTTCATCGTCAACCTGCCGCTGGCCTTCCTGATCCCCTCCACCTCGGGCCATGCCACCCTGGCGATGCCCATCCTCGCCCCGCTCGCCGGGTTCGCGCATGTCTCACGCGCGGTGGTGGTGACGGCCTGGCAGGCGGCCAGTGGCTGGATGAACCTCTGGGTGCCGACGACCGCCGTGGTGGTGGGCGGGGTATCCCTGGCGAAGGTCGGCTATGACCGCTATCTGCGCTTCAGCTGGCCGCTGTTGGTGATCCTGGCGGTACTGATCTGCGGGTTCGTCGCCCTGGGGGCCACGGTGCGGTGACCGGTCATCGCCCCGGTCACTGCCCCTCGTTGCGCACCCTGGTGCACATCTGGCACGACCGGCACCACCATAACCGCCCATTGGCGTCCACATCGCTGCTGCCGCAGGCCAGGCATTCCGTGGTCACGAAGTTCGCCTCCACCAGGCTCCTGGACTGCCCGGCCAGCCGGGCCGCCTGCTGCTGCTCCAGGGCGTAGCACGCGATGCACAGCCACATCTCCTGCCCCGCCAGCTTGATGGGCCAGTGCAGGCATCTCGGGCACAATGCGGTGCCCAACGGAACCTGCTCCGGCATCAGCCGGGCGGGGTAGCGCTCCGGCAGCAGGGTCACGCGATCACCTTGCCGGTGCCCATGCAGTTACTGCACTCGGTCTGTGCTCTGTGCCGGTCCTGGGTCTCCCACTCCACGGTGCCCTTCCCTTCGCACTCCGGGCAGGCGACTTCGTCCGGGAGCCCATCGTTGCCCGACTGCCTCATGAGTCCTCCAACGCCTCGGGCCCGACCGGAAATGATAGTCCCCGTTCGGGCGGCCGGGTGGAGGGCTTCGGTGAACATGCTTGTGATGGCGTGCATGGTGCCGCTATGGTCCGCAGCAAGTCCTCATGTGTCACATCAATCACATCAACCACAGTGATCACAGCAAGAGTTGACGTTCGGCCACACCATCGCGCAACCAACAACCCACCACGGACCAATCCAGGCATGGCGAGCCCGCGCGGGATGTCCGGGCGCGCCTTGGTGAACGGAGACCGATGCGAAGACGAAGAGGAGTGCGCACCGCCGTCATCTCGGCGGTGGCGAGCTCGGCGATAGCGGCCTCGCTGCTCCAGGCGCCGTCCATATGGGCGGCGGGCGGCGGGGATGTTCCGGCGGCGTCTGCCGCGGCAGCGGATGGCAAACCGTCCCCGGCCTCGGTTTTCGGCCCGCAGCGGGGTGAGGTGCTGGGCAAGGGATGGGAGAAGTCCACCGACCGGGCATGGACGACCAGTTCGGATGCCAATGGATTCCATCTGCTGGTGGCGGAGAAGAAGTCCGGTTATACGTGGCGGACGGCGGCGACGCTCAAGGAGCCCGGGTTCGACACCGACGCATGGATCGGCAATGCCTGTGTGACCGCCTCCGGCAGACGCGCTCTGGTGGTGTATGCGCCACGGACGTTCACCAACAGGGCGGAGCTGATGGCACGCGGTGGTTTCACCGCCGCGGTGGACCTCGAGTCGGGGAAGGTGAGCAAACTTCCCCTCCAGGCTTCGCTGTCGTACTACAACCCCGGCTGTGGCACCGGTGAGGACGCGGTGCTGACCCAGTCCGGGGGCGAGGACAAGGCCGCCACCCGGCTGGTCCGGGTCGATGCCGCAACCGGCCGCCTGTCGCGCCCCGTTGAGGTGCGCGGGCAGCTCACCTCGGCGGTTCCCGTCGAGGGTGGTATCGCGGCCGCGGCGGCCGGGCGGGTGGTCAGGATCGACGGGCGGGGGAAGGCGACGCCCCTGGCCCGCACCAGCTGGGTGCCCTATGGGCTCACTTCCGACGCCGAGGGGGGACTGGTCTTCCTCGACAAGACGGGCAAGGACAGTGCCACCGCCGAACGGCTGACCCCGGAACGAATGAAGAAGCCGGTCGGTGACAAACCGGCAATGGCGCTCGCCGAGGGGAAGTTGACAAAGATCGGGGTCACTCGCAGCGCCCAGGGGCGGGTGTTCCTCATGGGTGACACCAAGCAGACCGCCGCATCCCTGCCCGGAGTCGTCGAGCGGACACCCGGGGCGCCGCAGGACGCGATGGTCAGCACCCGGGGCGAGGCCCTGGTGACCCACACCGAGTGGGCGGACGGCAAGGACTCGGGTGTGCGCCGGGCGGAGCCGGAGGCCGCGCGTCCGGTGAACATCTCGCTGAGCGTACGGGCCACCGGAAAAACGCCCTCCTTCACGGTGGACCCCGCCCAGATTCCCGCACAAGCCGCCCGGAAGGGCGGGGAGTTGTCCCCCGCGCTGAGCTTCAAGGGGGCACCGGGTGCGCGGAAATCGCTCAAGGACCGGTCGGACGACCCGGTGGAGAGCGAGGACGAGCGGTTCTGCTCGGTTCCGCGCAACGATGTGCGCAACCAGGCCATGCAGCCCAAGCCCCGCCAGGTGGAGTGGGCCGTCGACAAGGTCGTCCAGGGCAGCCTCGGTGATCTCGTCCATCGCCCGGAGAACTGGAAGAATCTGGGCATGCCCGCCTACTCGCCGAGTGACTACTTCAGCCCGCGCAATGCGCAGTTGGAGGGTGGCGGCCGTGTTCCGGCGCAGGTGCTGCTGGGTGTGGC
Organism: Streptomyces xingningensis; assembly: GCF_054957865.1. Lineage (NCBI taxonomy): Bacteria > Bacillati > Actinomycetota > Actinomycetes > Kitasatosporales > Streptomycetaceae > Streptomyces > Streptomyces xingningensis. The sequence goes on along the minus strand of NZ_JBDJPF010000019.1, from coordinate 65,541 downwards.
CATGCAGGAGTCGAATATGTGGCAGGCCGGCCGTGAGGCCGTGCCCGGGGTGACGGCCAACCCGTTGATCGGCAACTTCTATGGGATCTCCTATGCCGCCAATGGGCAGCAGACCGATCCCTGGGCCATCAACTGGGAGAAGGCCGACTGTGGTTATGGCATCACCCAGGCCACCGATGGCATGCGACTGGCGAGCCGGCCGACCTCCGACACCAGCAATGTCCCCGCGCTGCCCTACCAGGTGCAGCGGGCCGTGGCACTGGACTACACCGTCAATATCGCCTACGGCCATCAGATACTGGTCAGCAAGTGGAACCAGACTCGGGCCGCCGGGCTGACCGTCAACAACGAGGACGCCGCCCGGCCGGAGAACTGGTTCTTCGCGCTGTGGGCCTACAACTCCGGCCTGCACCCGGAGAATGAGAAGGACAGGAACGGCGGTCAGTGGGGGGTGGGCTGGCGCAACAATCCCGCCAACCCCGAGTGGAAATCCGGGCGTGCGCCTTTCCTCGCCCGCAGCGCCCATGACGCAGCCCACCCGCAGGACTGGCCCTATCAGGAAAAGGTCCTCGGTTTCGCCGCTTACTCCTTCGAGGCCCTGGAGTCGCCCGGCAAGACCGTGGCGGCCTTCCGGCCCGCCTGGTGGACTTCCAACGCCCACAAGGAGTCCGTCAAGCCGCCGGCCACGTTGTTCTGCACCATGGACGACAACTCCTGTGACCCCGGCAGGGCCGACCAGGACGGCAAGAACGACGAAAACGGCCCGTGCCGGATCACCAGTGGCCAGTACAAGCTCTACTGCTGGTGGCATAAACACGTGGTGTGGAAGGACTGCCGCTCGGCCTGTGGGAATGAGCTGATCCGCTTCACCGAGAACTACCCGAACGAGGAGCCCGATGGCACCGCGTATCAGCCCAACTGCTCAACCTCCGAGTCAAGCAGCGGCAATAGCGCGCCGCCCTATGCACTGATCATTGACGACACCGCCGATGACGTCCCGTCCGTGCGGCCCGACTGTGCGAGGCCGTCGGTCAATGCGGGGACTTTTGGCTTCAAATTCTCCGGTGACAGCGGCCGCTATCAGTCGAAGATGGATCTGCACCAGATCGGCGCCGGCTACGGCGGGCACTTCTACTACGGGCACACCCGTGCCCCGGGCGACAATTCGGGCAAGCTCGCGTTCGAGGGCACCTGGAAGCTGAACAACGACCGTAATGGCTGGACCCGGGTGGTCACCCATCTGCCGGACCATGGCGCGTGGACGCAGCAGGCGAAATACACCATCGACCTGGGCGACGGCACCAAGCGGGTGCGGTACATCAACCAGAACCGCAGGGCCAACAACTGGGTCTCGCTGGGCGTTTACAACCTCAAGGGCCGGGCGAGCGTCACTCTCACCACCGAGGCTGCCGACGGGACCGGGGACGCCGATATCGCCTTTGACGCGGTCGGCTTCCAGCCGCTGCCCGGGAAGCCCCGGCATATTGTGGCGGCGCTGGGTGACTCGTACTCGTCCGGCGAGGGCGCCGGTGACTACATCACCGAATCGGACAGCGATCACGGCGGCGCGAAATGGAACGCCTGCCGCCGGAGCAAGAACGCCTGGCCGCGCAAGATGGTGCTACCGGGGAACTCCATGCCGACCGGCCAGCTGTCCGACATGTGGGCCGATGAGACCGAACTCGGCTTTGTCGCCTGTTCCGGGGCGCGGACCTGGAATGTGAGCGGCTGGAACAACGATGGTGTGCAGGTCCACCCCGACTCCTGGGAGCAGCCGTCGAACTACTCGCTGGGAGAGGGGCAGTTCCATGAGATGACCCAGGTGGAATCAGGGGTGCTCGATGAGAACACCACACTGGTCACCCTGACGATCGGCGGCAACGACGGAGGCGCGTTCACCGATGCCGTGGTCAACTGCTACATCGTGGGCGTGTGCAAGAAGGAGGACTACACGGATCGCGTCGACCGGGCGCAGAGCGCGGCCGACGACCTGATCAGAAGGATCAGCGCGAAGGCGCCGAATGCCCAGATCGTGTTGATGGGTTACCCGAGGCTGCACAGCAGCAAGGCGTGCGACACGGCGAACTCGGATGCCCTCAACTCCCTGGCCGACTATGTGGCGGAGAAGCAGGCGGCCACCGTGGCCTCGCTCAAGGGGCAGGGCATCAAGGTCGAGTTCGCGAATGCCATAGCGGGTTTCACGGGCCATGGAATCTGTGATGACTCCGAGTGGATCAACAAGATCGTCGTCGGCCCCAATGGCGACGGCGACTTCCACAAGGGAGACAATGTGCAGGAGATATGTGTCCCGGTGGCCGGACTCTGCAACAGCCGTGAATCCTTCCACCCCAAGAAGGACGGAACGACCGGTTACGCGGATGTCATGAACCGTCGGCTGGCCGAGATCGGATACCACGGGTCCTCGTGACGGACAGCGACGGCGCACCGAGGAGAAGCGGCTCTCGAGGCTGCCTCTCCTCGGGGTGCCTGCTGGTGCTGTGCCTGGCGGCGGCGATCCTCGCCTATATCGGCTATGAGTTGGTCACGATGAACGACCGGGCGGCCGACCACGCCCGTGCCGAGATCGCGAACTCCGCCCGCCGCGTCCGGCAGCACCTTGACCATGGCCCTCGCGGGGAGAGGCTCACCGATGAGGTCGTCAAGCGGGCGTTCCTGAGGTCCGGATGGAACGTCCGGGACGTCAGGCGGAACGATTCCGGGGTCGAGATCGCGGCGAGCATCCTCATGTCCGAGTCGAGGTGGCTCGGGGCGGTGGATGTGAAGAGCTGCTACCTGTTCCGGTCCGCCGCCGATGCGTCCCCGGTGACCGCACGGGAGGTTCCGGGTGCCCGTTGCGGGGTGAAGTAGCCGGCCCCGGCCCAGGAGTTCACCGGCGGGCGGTCAGCAGAAGGCGTGCCGAGGAGTTCATACGCCGGTAGTGTCAGGAACTCCGTGTAGTCCTCGTCCAAGGCGACCCTGAGCAGCAGGTCGTGGGCCCGCTGCCACTCTCCCGCCGTGAAGGCGGAGTCTCCGGTCTCCTCCCGGATCGCGGCCAGTTCGTCTGCCGCAACGGTACGGACCAGCTCGGCGGTGGCCCGCCCGCCGGTTTCGAAGACGATGCCGGCGTTCACCCACTGCCAGATCTGGGAGCGTGAGATCTCCGCGGTCGCCGCGTCCTCCATGAGGTTGAAGATGGCCACGGCGCCGTGCCCCCGTAGCCATGCCTCGATATAACGGATGCCGACCTGGACGGCGTTGCGCAGTCCTTCGAAGGTGGGGCGGGCCTTGAGCGAGTCAACGGCGATGAGTTGATCCGCCGTCACCTGGACGTCCTCCCGCAGCCGGTGCTTCTGGTGCGGGCGTTGGCCCAGCACGGCGTCGAAGGATGCTTGGGCGACCGGGACCAGATCGGGGTGGGCGACCCAGGAGCCGTCGAAGCCGTCCTGTGCCTCGCGGTCCTTGTCGGCCCGGACCTTCGCCAGGGCGGCCTTGTTGACCTCGGGGTCCTTGCGGGAGGGGATGAACGCGGCCATGCCGCCGATGGCATGGGCGCCGCGCTGGTGGCAGGTGCGCACCAGGAGTTCGGTGTAGGCGCGCATAAAGGGGGCCGTCATCGTCACGGAGTTGCGGTCCGGGAGGACGAACTTCTCGCCGCCGTCGCGGAAGTTCTTGATGAGGGAGAAGAGGTAGTCCCAGCGGCCGGCGTTGAGGCCCGAGGCATGGTCGCGCAGTTCGTAGAGGATCTCGTCCATCTCATAGGCGGCGGTGATGGTTTCGATGAGGACCGTGGCGCGGATGGTGCCCTGGGGGAGGCCGAGGTAGTCCTGGGCGAAGACGAACACCTCGTTCCAGAGCCGGGCTTCGAGGTGCGACTCGGTCTTGGGGAGGTAGAAGTACGGGCCCTTGCCCAGGTCGAGGAGGCGCCGCGCATGGTGGAGGAAGTAGAGGCCGAAGTCGACGAGCGCGCCGGGCACGGGGCGGCCGTCGACGGTGAGGTGGCGCTCGTCGAGGTGCCAGCCGCGCGGGCGGACCACCACGGTCGCCAGCTCCTCGGCGGGGCGCAGTGCGTAGCTCTTGCCCTCGGGGGTGGTGAAGTCGATGCGGCGTTCGTAGGCGTCGGTGAGGCTCAGCTGGCCCTGGATGACGTTCTCCCAGGTGGGGGAGGAGGCATCCTCGAAGTCGGCAAGCCAGACCCGGGCGCCGGAGTTGAGGGCGTTGATGGTCATCTTGCGGTCGGTGGGGCCGGTGATCTCCACTCGCCGGTCCTCGAGTGCGGCGGGGGCCGGGGCTACCCGCCAGGTGGGGTCGGCGCGGATGCGGGCGGTCTCGGGAAGGAAGTCCAGGGTGTGGGTGCGGGCGATCTCGGCCCGGCGGGCGTGGCGGCGGGCGAGGAGTTCATCGCGGCGCGGGGTGAAGCGGTGGTGCAGGGCGGCGAGGAAGTCGAGAGCGGCGTCGGTGAGCACCTCCTCCTGGCGCTGCACGGGCGGGGTGTTGACGACGACGGCCGACGCTGGTGCGGGCATGGCGGTGTCACTCCTTCGACGGGCGGCGGGCGGCACGGAGTGCCAACTCCTGGCCAGTGGAGAGTAGTTTTCTCATGGTGGAAGTTCAATACCGCTTGGCGCTCGGTGTCATGCCCTCGGCGGCATGCTCTCGGGGGCCATGCTCCAGGTCATGGGCCGAGGAGGGCGAGGTCCTCCGGAGTGTCGATGTCGTCGGGCGTCGCGATGTCCGAGCATTCGACGAGGGTGACGGCGTCGGCATGCTCGCGGAGATAGTCCCGGGCACCCCGGTCGCCGGTGGCCGCGGCGGCGACCCCGGCCCAGTGGCGGCGTGCGAACAGGACGGGGTGGCCGCGTTCGCCCCCGTAGGCGGCGGCCACCAACTGCCCGCCCGCCCGGTGTGCGGCCAGGATGCGGGCCACCGCCCGTGCGCCGATGCGCGGTTGGTCCACCAGCAGCACCAGGACGGCCGGTGCGTCGGTGGCGGCGAGCGACTCCAGGCCCGCGCGGAGCGATGAGCCCATGCCCTCCGCCCAGTGGGGGTTGTCGACCAGGACCGTGCCCGGCCGCCCGGGCACGCGGGCCCGTACCGCCGCCGCGCCCGCGCCCAGCACCACATGCACCGGCGCGCAGCCGCCCGCGTCCAGCACTCTTGTTGTGTGCTGGAGCAGAAGTTCGCCACGATGCTCCAGCAAAGCCTTGGGGTGTCCGCCGAGCCGCAACCCCCCGCCCGCCGCGAGCAGCAGCCCGGCCACGGGGGGTACCGCCTCGGCTTCTGTCGTTTTCGTGTCCGTCGTCAGAGCCATGGCTCACTGCTTACCGCAAGAGCGGCAGCGTGTGTGGGGTATGCCAGTTCGTCACCCGGCCGAGAACATGCGGCCTCAATTTCGCTGTGCGTGTGGCGCGGCAGACGCAAAGTGGCGTTAACTGATCCGCGCGAGCGCGTGGGAGGGGGAGAGTCGTGACGGAAGGCGCCGTTGCGGTGGAGCAGGAATCGACAAGCCGTCCCGAGGGGCCGGATCCCGGGGTGGGCGAGCTGTGCGCGGCGGTGTCCCGGCTGCGCCGGGCGCTGGCCGGGCACCCCGCTCGGTTACCCGACAGAGACGCCGCCGAGGACGAACTGGCCGCGCTGGACGCCATGGCGCGGGCGGGCTGCCCGGAGGTCTCCCGGCTGCGCCGCTCGCTGCTGCTGGTGGCGGGCGCGGTCGGCTCGGTCAGCGCGCTGGCCCCTGCGCTGGGTGAGGTGCGGGCAGCGGTTGAGCAGTTCGCAAACGAGCACAGCGCCAAGCCGGCTGAGCACAGCGCCAAGCCGAACGAGTGCAGCGCCAAGCCAAATGAGCATGGCGCCAAGCCGGTTGAGCACGGTGCCGAGCGGGACGATCAGCCCGTGGTGCCGCGCCCGCGCGAGGGAACCTGACGGCGCGGACACCCGCCCGCCCGGTCCGGTCAGCCGGAGCCGGAGTCGGCGAGGGCCGCCGACAGCTGGGCGGCGACCTCCTTGAGCACCGGGACGATCTTCTCCGTGGCCTCTTCCGTGACCCGTCCCGCCGGACCCGAGATCGAGATCGCGGCCGAGGTGGGGGAGTCGGGCACCGGGACCGCCAGGCAACGGACCCCGATCTCCTGCTCGTTGTCGTCCACCGCATAACCCGCCTCGCGCACCTGGGCGATGGCCTCCAGGAACGCCTCGGGCGTGGTGATGGTCTTCTCGGTCGCGGCCGGCATGCCCGTCCGGGCGAGCAGCGCCCGCACCTGGTCGTCGGGTGCCTGTGCGAGCAGCGCCTTGCCGACGCCCGTGGTGTGGGGCAGTACCCGCCGCCCCACCTCGGTGAACATCCGCACCGAATGGTGTGAGGGCACCTGGGCGACATAGACCACCTCGTCGCCGTCGAGCAGGGCCATGTTGGCCGTCTCGCCGGTCTCCTCCACCAGCCGCGCGAGGTGTGGACGTGCCCAGGTGCCGAGCAGCCGGGCCGAGCTCTCGCCGAGCCGGATCAGCCGGGGGCCGAGCGCATACCGGCGGTTGGGCTGCTGGCGTACATAACCGCAGGCCACCAGCGTGCGCATCAGCCGGTGAATGGTGGGCAGCGGCAGTCCGCTGCTCGCGGCGAGCTCGCTCAGCCCGACCTCACCGCCGGCGTCGGCCATCCGCTCGAGCAGGTCGAAGGCGCGCTCGAGGGACTGGACGCCTCCGGTGGCTGAGGTGATACGGGGCTCGGCGGACGAGGGCACGGTGCGGTCCTTCCGGGGTGAGGGTGGGAGCAGCCTACCGGGCCGTGGCCGATGGCTCACGCTCGGTTCTCGCGGGTGGAGCCCGGCTTTTCGCGCGGTGAATAGCGGTGAATACCCGCATGTGGAGCGGGTGATCGACGGTGAGGGGGTTGACGGGCCGGGGGCCCGGTTGAAGACTGCCGGCATTGCTGTTCAACAGAACGTTGAAGATGGGCAGTCGTGCTGTGGGTGGAGCGCGAGGAGAGGGCGACGCCGTGTCCGAAGTGGAACTGTGGTTGCGCTCGACGCGGGTCGTGACCCCCGAGGGGGTGCGCGCCGCCTCCGTCGCCGTCGCCAGGGGACGGATCGCGGCCGTACTGCCGCACGGGGCCGCGTCCCCGGCCGGTGTGCGGACCGCGGACCTCGGTGACGACGCCCTGCTCCCCGGGCTGGTCGACACCCATGTGCATGTGAACGACCCCGGCCGCGGCGAGTGGGAGGGGTTCGGTACGGCCACCCGGGCCGCGGCCGCCGGGGGGATCACCACGCTCGTCGACATGCCGCTCAACAGCCTGCCGCCCACCACCACCGTTCCCGCGCTGCGGGTCAAGCAGGCGGTGGCCCGCGGCGCCGCCCAGGTCGACGTCGGCTTCTGGGGCGGGGCGCTGCCCGCCAACACCGCGGATCTGCGGCCGCTGCACGAGGCCGGGGTCTTCGGCTTCAAGGCCTTTCTCTCCCCGTCGGGCGTGGCGGAGTTCCCCCCGCTGGGGCCGGCCGAACTTGAAGCGGCCGCCGCCGAGATCGCCGGTTTCGGCGGGCTGCTGATCGTGCATGCCGAGGACCCGGTCCACCTCGAGCACGCACCGCAACCACAGGGTCCGCGGTACGCCGACTTCCTCGCCTCCCGCCCGCGCGACGCCGAGAACGACGCCATCGCCCGGCTGGTCGAGATCGCCGGGCGGCTGGGGACGCGGGTGCACATACTGCACCTGTCCTCCGCCGAGGCGCTGGGGACGATCGCCGCGGCGCGGGCGGCGGGCCTGCCGGTCAGTGCCGAGACCTGCCCGCACTTCCTCACCCTCACCGCCGAGGAAGTGCCCGACGGCGCCACCGAGTTCAAGTGCTGCCCGCCCATCCGGGAGGCGGCCAATCAGGACGCGCTGTGGGCGGGGCTCGCCGCCGGGACCGTCCAGTGCGTGGTCTCCGACCACTCGCCCTGCACCGCCGACCTCAAGGTGCCCGACTTCGGACGGGCCTGGGGCGGCATCTCCTCCCTGCAGCTGGGCCTGCCCGCCGTCTGGACCGAGGCCCGGCGGCGCGGACACGGCCTGCCCGAGGTGGCCCGCTGGATGGCCACCGCCCCGGCCGCCCTCGCCGGGCTGGCCGCCAAGGGCGCCATCGAGCCGGGCCGCGACGCGGACTTCGCGGTCCTCGCCCCCGACGAGACCTTCACCGTGGACCCGGCCGCGCTCCAGCACCGCAACCCGGTCACCGCCTATGCGGGCCGGACGCTGTACGGCGTCGTACGGTCCACCTGGCTGCGCGGCCGCAGGATCCACCACCACGGCGGCTTCACCGAGCCCACCGGCCGACTTCTGGAGAGACCACACTCAATTTGACTTCATCCCCCTCGTAAACGAGGGGGATTCCTACGGCTCGCGCCGTAGGGGTTCCTGTTTCATTGCCGATTGCCCGCCTGGAGAACTCCGTTGAGGTCTTACACCGGCTCCACAGGCCGAAACCGCCAGCCCGGCGGCCTTCAGGTTGCGCGCCGCGTTCACGTCGCGGTCGTGCAGGGTGCCACAGTTGTCGCACATCCATGTGCGCATGTTCAGTGGCATCTTGTCTTGCAGGGTGCCGCAGACAGAGCACAGTTTCGAGCTGGGGAACCACCGGTCCACGGCGATCACCTCGCGCCCGTACCACTGGGCCTTGTACTCCAGCATCGTCCGGAACCGTGTCCACGCCGCGTCGCTGATCGCACGCGCCAGGCAGTGGTTCTTGAGCATGTTCCGGACGGTCAGGTCCTCGATCACGATCGTTTGGTTCTCACGAACGAGACGAGTGGTCAGCTTGTGCAGGTGGTCACGGCGCCGGTCGGCGATCCTCGCGTGGATCTTCGCGGCCTTCCGGCGGGCCTTGGCCCGGTTTGCGCCGTCACCCCTGGCCTTCTTCGCCAGGATCCGTTGGGCCTTCGCGAGACGGGAACGGTCCTTGCGCTCATGCCGAGGGTTGGCGATCTTCTCGCCGGTGGAGAGCGTCAGGAGATGGCCGAGCCCAGCATCGACTCCGACGACTTGGCCGGCGGCGGCCAACGGTGTCACGCCGGAGTCGTCGCACAGCATCGAGACGAACCAACGGCCCGCCGCGTCCTGCGACACGGTCACCATGGACGGCTTTGTCCCCTCGGGCAAAGACCGGGACCACACGATGTCGAGCGGTTCGCTCATCTTCGCCAAGGTGAGCTTGCCATCGCGGAAGCGGAATCCGGAGGTCGTGTACTCGGCGGACTTCCGGGACTTCTTCCGCGACTTGAAGCGCGGGTACCTGGCCCGCTTGCCGAAGAAGTTGGTGAACGCGGTCTGCAAGTGCCGAAGCGTCTGCTGGAGCGGGACCGACGACACGTCATTGAGGAACGTCAGTTCCTCGGTCTTCTTCCACGCGGTCAGCATCGCCGATGTGGCGTTGTAGTTGACCCGCTCCTGGCGCAGAGCCCATGCCTCGCTGCGGGCCTGGAGCGCCAGGTTGTAGACCTTGCGCACACATCCGAACGTGCGCGACAGCTCGGCCGCCTGCGCATCAGTCGGATAGAAGCGGTACTTGAACGCCCGCTTCACGCACCTCGCAGTCACGCCCGCAAACTAGCGGGCCTGCGACTCAAGGCCAAATCTGCGAGTCAGAGCACTGCGATCCGCCCTGGCGGCGAATCGCAGTTCCTTGCCCTGCTCTGCAGGAGTCCGATTCCTCCCCCGCCTGAAGGCGGGGGTTTCCTCGGAGGTATCAGATGACGGAGATACCGGGCAGTTCACGGATTCCCGCCTTCACCGGCGACGCCCAGCCCTACCCCGGCGGCGACCCCTACGCCGACTACCGCACCGCCGACTTCCCCTTCGCCCGCTTCCCCGACCTCGCGGACCGCCGCCTGGGCGGGTCGGTGCTCGCCGCCAATGACGAGTTCTTCGCCGAGCGGGAGAATCTGCTGACGCCCGCCGCCGCCCGTTTCGACCCGGACCGCTTCGGCCACAAGGGCAAGGTCATGGACGGCTGGGAGACCCGCCGGCGGCGCGGTGCGAGCACCGACCACCCCCATCCCACGGACCAGGACCACGACTGGGCGCTGATCCGGCTCGGCGTACCGGGTGTCATCAATGGCCTGGTCGTCGACACCGCCCACTTCCGCGGCAATTACCCCCAGTCGGTCAGTGTCGAGGCCACCGAACTGCCCGGCACTCCCTCGCCCGGGGAGCTGCTCGCGGCCGGGGTGAGGTGGACGGTGCTGGTCCCGCGCACTCCGGTGGGCGGCCATGCGGCCAATGGCTTCGCCGTCGACAGCACCCGGCGCTTCACCCATCTGCGCCTCAACCAGCATCCCGACGGGGGCATCGCCCGGCTGCGGGTGCACGGCGAGGCCGTGCCCGACCCCGCCTGGCTCGCGGCCCTGGGCACCTTCGACCTCGCCGCGCTGGAGAACGGCGGCCAGGTCGAGGACGCCTCGGACCGCTTCTACTCCCCGCCGCTCAACACCATCCGGCCCGGCAGGTCCCACCGGATGGACGACGGCTGGGAGACCCGCCGGCGCCGGGACAAGGGCCACGACTGGGTGCGCTTCCGGCTCGCCGGGCGGTCGGTGCCGCGCGCCGTCGAGATCGACACCGGCTTCCTCAAGGGCAACGCCGCGGGCTGGGCCGCGCTGTCCGTACTCGACGCCACCACCGGCGCCGACCCCGCCGACCACACCACCGGCTGGACCGAACTCCTGCCCCGCACCCGGCTCCAGCCCGACACGGTCCACCGCTTTGTGCTCACCGGCGACCGGGTGGCCACACATCTGCGGATCGACATCCACCCCGACGGGGGCATCGCCCGGCTGCGCGTCCATGGCTCGCTCGCCTAGGTGAGCGAACGGCGGCCCGGGCTCAGTTGAGCGGGCGGCTCATGAAGAGGGCGCACTCCCCCTCGGAGACGGTCCCGGTGTAGAGGGCGCTGTCCAGGCCGGTCACCGTGAAGCCCAGGCGGCGATAGGCCCGCACCGCCGGGGCGTTGATGCTGGTGACCTCCAAGCCCGCGGTGTGCGCGCCCAGTTCGCGTCCCCGGGCGAGGGCCCGCTCCATCAGCTCCCGGCCGATGCCCCGGCCGCGGTGGGCGGGGGAGACCCTGAGGTCGGCGATCCACAGCCGGTTGTTCCACTCCTGGTGGACGAAGGTGATGACGCCGCACGGCCCCGAGCCGTCGTGGGCGACGATGAGGTGGGCGTTCCCTTCGGGGTCGTCGTCGTGCTCCGGATACACCTTGCGCAACGGAGGGTCGACGGGGACGGTGCGCAGCCGGAAGCCGTCCTCGGAGACGGTGACCTCGATGACGGTGTCGGTGGTGAAGGAGTTGTCGAGGGCGGCGATGGCCCGCTTGTCCTCGGGGGTCGCCGGACGGTAGTGGACGGTGAGGTCTTCGGAAATCGGCATACCTGCACCGTACAACGGGGCGGTCATTCCTCGGCCAGGGTGTTCCAGAACATCAACTCGTAATCCTGGAGCAGCCGTCCGTAGCGGTGGGCGAGCCGCTCCGACAGCAGGCCCGCGGCGAGTCCGTCCGCCACCGCGGCGGCCGCGCGCTCGGCGCCCCGTGGATCCGGGGCGGCGAAGAGGTCGAAGAAGCCGCATGCCTCGTCGTCGAGGCCGTAGTGGACGCGCAGCGCCCGGCCGACGGTGGCGCAGTAGCCGCTCCAGGCGGCGAAGTTGGCGGTGATCGCCACCACCGCGTCCACCGGCTCGGCGCCCAGCGCCAGCCAGGCCGTGTACGCCGGATACGCCTGGCAGCCCGCCTTGGGCTCATACGCCCGCACCGCCGCCTCATCCAGCCCGCAGGCCGTGATCAGTGCTGCCAGCCGCTCCAGCGCCAGGCTCTCGCCGTGTGCGAGCGGACGGAAGAAGGCGGCGATCCCGGGCTGCCCGGCGGAGCGTTCGCACAGCCGCCCGTAGCTGCGGAAGTCGCTGGTGATGATGTGGTGTTGCTCCAGTGCGAGGGTGGCGATGACCTCGCGGGGCGCCCGGCCCGCCGCGATCGCCGGGACGAGCCGGTTCGCCCCGGCCCGTGGGGCCGGCTTCCGCACCGCGTCCGCGAGCACTTCCTGGGCCGTACGGGTCATCGCTCCGCCTTTCACAAGGAACGGGCAGCCGGGAACGGGCCGGTGAACGGGCCGGAGAAGTCAGGATATCGGCGGCCCTTATGCCTCGCCGCCCAGATAGAAGAGCAGGAAGAAGAAGGCGGCGATGAAGTGGACGGCGACCAGGTAGATGGCGACCCGGACGGCCATGCCCATCGGGGCCCGGTCCTCTTCCTGGAACCTCTTCGCGGTGTCGCTCACGGTGTCCTCCTTCGGTTCGGCCCGGTGTCGCCGAGGCACAGCTCGGCCACGCCGCTCTGCATCAGCGTGTGCAGGAACAGCAGGTCCACCCCGCCGGGCGAGGCTGCGGCGATGCGGTGCGGGGTGAGCGAGTCGAAGTGCGCCGCGTCGCCGGGGCCGAGCAGATGGGCGGTCTCGCCGAGCGTCAGCCTGAGCCGCCCCTCGGTGACGTACAGCCACTCCTCCCCGGGGTGCACCCGCACCAGCTCCTCCTGGCTGCCCCGGCCCCGGGGCACATGCAGCCGCAGCGCCTGCATCGCCCGGCCCGAGCCGCCCGCCCGCCAGTACGTCCAGCCGCCCGCCCGCTGGGCCTCCATCCGGTCCGCGCGGACGATCGGATCCCGCTCCGGGGCCACCTCGCCCAGCAGGTCGGATACGGTCGTCCCATAGGTGCGCGCCAGCGCGAGCAGCATGGGCAGCGAGGGGGTCCGCCGGCCGGTCTCCAGCCGGGACAGATGGGCGGGGGACAGCCCGACCAGGGCCGCCGCGGACTCCAGGGTCAGTCCGCCGCGCAGCCGCAGGGCGCGCAGCCGCGGGGCCACATCGGGCAGTTGGCCCGCCACGGGGTCGGTCGGTTCGGGTGCGGCGCTCATGGTTCCGGTATAGCCAGCACATGCCTGAGAGGCAAAATTTTTTGCCTCTTTGGTAAATGGTCATGATTGGTGAACGTTGCGGAAACATTAAGCAGTTGTCGTTGACATGACATGTGCTACGCGCGTCATCCTGGGCGCATGAGAATCCCCCATCGCATCGCGCGTACCGGCGTGCTCGCCGCCGTGGCCACGACTCTGCTCCTCGGCACCCCGGCCGTCGCCGCCACGGCCACCGGCTCCGAGGTCGCCTCGGTGGCCACCGTGAAGAGCATCGGGAACGTCTGCTACTCCGCCCTGCCCTCGGAGGCTCACCACACCCTGGACCTGATCGACAAGGGCGGCCCCTTCCCGTACCCCAAGGACGGAACGGTCTTCTCCAACCGGGAAGGCGTCCTGCCCAAGCAACGCAGCGGCTATTACCACGAGTACACCGTGGTCACCCCCGGCGCGCCCACCCGTGGGACCCGTCGGATCATCACCGGCCAGAAGCACCACGAGGACTACTACACCGCGGATCACTACCGGACGTTCCGTCTGGTGAACTTCGGGTGCTGAACCGGTAGTCGACCGACACGGGCTGTGCCGTCGCCTCCCGTGGATGCCATGCTCCGGCATCCGCGGGAGGCCTTGGCGTGTGCCGACACGCCCAAGGGGGACGTATATGTCCGGACAACCGGACCTCCGGACTTCCCGTCAACCGGTCGCGCGGCTACGCTCCCTGCGTGGCGCAGCACCAACCCCTCCGGTTCACCCTCGACCGCGGCAGTCCGATCCCGCTCTACTTCCAGCTGGCGCAGCAGCTGGAGGCCGCCATCGAGCAGGGCCGGCTCGCCCCCGGCAGCCTGCTGGGCAATGAGATCGAGCTGGCGGGGCGGCTGGGCCTGTCCCGGCCCACCGTCCGGCAGGCCATCCAGTCGCTCGTCGACAAGGGGCTGCTGGTGCGCCGCCGCGGCGTCGGCACCCAGGTCGTGCACAGCCAGGTCAGGCGCCCGCTGGAGCTGAGCAGCCTCTATGACGACCTCGAGGCCGCGGGCCAGCGCCCCGGGACCCGGGTGCTGCGCCGGCTCGTGGAGCCCGCCACCGGGCAGGTCGCCGCCGCCCTCGGCATCCCCGAGGGCACCGAGGTGGTGCTCATCGAGCGGCTGCGCCTCGCGCACGGCGAGCCCGTGGCCCAGCTGCGCAACCACCTGCCCACCGGACTGCTCGACCTCGACGGGGGCGTGCTGGAGGAGACCGGGCTCTACCGGCTGCTGCGGACGAGCGGGATCACCCTGCACAGCGCCCGGCAGACCATCGGCGCCCGCGCCGCCACCGGGTGGGAGGGGGAGCTGCTGGCCGAACCGGAGGGTGCGCCGCTGCTGACGATGGAGCGGACGACCTATGACGACACGGGCCGCGCGGTGGAGTTTGGAGCACATCTGTACCGGGCGTCGCGCTACTCGTTCGACTTCCAGCTGCTCGCTCGCCCGTAAGAATGTTCTGACAAACTCTTGACGCAGTGTGGCGTGCGCCACTAGAACTCCGGTACCGCCGAAGCCCCGGCGAACGGCGGTGACGGATGGTGACGGATACTTGGGCGGTTGGGCCCGCAGGACCGGGGTCCGGCTGGTCGTGACAGACAGTGGAAGGGCAAGGCCGCGTGACAAGGGTTCGGACAGGCGTACGTGCGATGAGCGCCGTGCTGGTTGCGGTGGTCGCCGCCACGCTGGCGGGGTGCAGCAGTACGGGCGGCAAGCGCGCGGAGGAGCGGGCCGCCCGGGCCGCCCAGGGGCACGCCGCGGTCGACACCCCCCGGTGGACCTTCGCGATGGTCACCCACTCGGGCGATGGCGACACCTTCTGGGACATCGTCCAGAACGGCGCCAAGCAGGCGGCGGTCAAGGACAACATCAAGTTCCTCTATGCCCACGATGTGGAGGGGAACAAGCAGGCCCAGGACGTCCAGGCCATGATCGACCAGAAGGTCGACGGGCTGGTCGTCACCCTGGCCAAGCCCGATGCCATGAAGGACGTCCTGGAGAAGGCCAGGAAGGCCGGCATTCCGGTGATCACCGTGAACTCCGGCTCCGAGGAGTCGAAGAAGTTCGGGGCGCTCTCCCACATCGGCCAGGACGAGACCATCGCCGGCGAGGCCGTCGGCGACGAGCTCAACAACCGGGGCCGGAAGAAGGCGGTCTGCGTCCTGCACGAGCAGGGCAACGTCGGCCATGAGCAGCGCTGTGACGGGGTGCAGAAGACCTTCAAGGGCACCTTGGAGAAGCTCTACGTCGAGGGCACCAACATGCCCGGGGTGCAGTCGTCCATCGAGGCCAAGCTCCAGGCGGACCAGGGCATCGACGCCGTGGTGACGCTCGGCGCCCCCTTCGCGCCGACCGCGGTCAAGGCCGCCCGGCAGGCGGGCAGCAAGGCGGAGGTGGACACCTTCGACCTCAACGCCAAGGTCGCCGAGTCCCTCCAGGACGGCTCCCTCGGCTTCGCCGTCGACCAGCAGCCCTATCTCCAGGGATATGAGGCCGTGGACCTGCTGTGGCTCTACCGGTACAACGCCGATGTCCTCGGCGGTGGCCGGCCGGTCCTCACCGGCCCGCAGATCATCACCAAGGACGACGCCAAGGCCCTGGCCGAATACACCAAGCGAGGCACCCGATGAGTGCCCCCGCGGTCGACGACCGCCCGCCGCACCGCTCCTCGCTGCGGCGCCTCATCGGCCGCCCCGAGCTGGGTGCGGTGGTCGGTGCCGCCGCCGTCTTCGTCTTCTTCTCGGTCATCGCCGAAAGCTTCCTCCAGGCCTCCAGCCTGTCCACCGTGCTCTATGCGTCCTCGACGATCGGCATCATGGCGGTGCCGGTGGCGCTGCTGATGATCGGCGGCGAGTTCGACCTGTCGACCGGTGTGATGGTGACCAGCTCCGCGCTGATCTCCTCGATGTTCAGCTATCAGATGACGGCCAACGTCTGGGTCGGCATCGGGGTGTCGCTGCTGGCCACCCTGGCGATCGGCTTCTTCAACGGCTTTATGCTCACCCGCACCAAACTGCCCAGCTTCATCATCACGCTCGGCACCTTTCTGATGCTGACGGGCCTCAACCTCGGCTTCACCAAGCTCATCAGCGGCACCGTCTCGACCAAGAGCATCGGTGACATGGAGGGCTTCGACTCCGCCCACGCGCTCTTCGCTTCCCATCTGACGGTGGGCGACGTCGACCTCCAGGTCACCATCCTGTGGTGGTTCGGCCTGGTCGCGCTCGCCACCTGGGTGCTGCTGCGCACCCGCGCCGGAAACTGGATCTTCGCGGTCGGCGGCAACGCGGACTCGGCCCGCGCGGTCGGCGTCCCCGTCACCCGCACCAAGATCGGGCTGTATATGGCGGTCGCCTTCTGCGCCTGGATCTCCGGCCAGCACCTGCTGATGTCCTATGACGTGGTGCAGTCCGGCGAGGGGGTGGGCAACGAATTCCTCTACATCATCGCGGCCGTCATCGGTGGCTGTCTGATGACCGGCGGCTACGGCTCGGCCATCGGCTCCGCGGTCGGCGCCTTTATCTTCGGCATGACCAGCAAGGGCATCGTGTACGCGCAGTGGAACCCGGACTGGTTCAAGTTCTTCCTGGGCGCGATGCTGCTGCTGGCGACCCTGCTGAACGCCTGGGTGCGCAAGCGGGCGGAGGCGAGCACATGACCACGGGCGCTTTGGTGAGGCTCACGGACGTGAGCAAGTTCTACGGGAGCATCCGGGCCCTCGAGGAGGTGTCGCTGGAAGTCCACCCCGGCGAGATCACCTGTGTGCTGGGCGACAACGGCGCCGGCAAGTCCACCCTGATCAAGATCATTGCCGGGTTGCACCGGCATGACGCGGGCACCTTCGAGATCGAGGGCGAGGAGATCCGCCTCGACTCGCCCCGCGAGGCCCTCGACCGCGGCATCGCCACGGTCTACCAGGACCTCGCGGTGGTTCCCCTGATGCCGGTCTGGCGGAACTTCTTCCTCGGCTCGGAACCGACCAAGGGCCGGGGCCCGCTCAAGCGGCTCGATGTGGCGCTGATGCGCGAGACCACCCGGGCCGAGCTGGCGCGGATGGGCATCGAGCTGCACGACGTCGACCAGCCCATCGGCACCCTCTCCGGCGGCCAGCGGCAGTGCGTGGCCATCGCCCGCGCCGTCTACTTCGGCGCCAGGGTCCTGGTGCTCGACGAACCCACCGCGGCCCTCGGCGTCAAACAGTCCGGCGTGGTGCTGAAGTATGTCGCCGCCGCCCGGGACGCCGGCCTGGGCGTGGTGCTGATCACCCACAACCCGCACCACGCCTATCTGGTCGGCGACCGGTTCGTGCTGCTCAAGCGGGGTGCCATGGCGGGCAGCCACGCCAAGTCCGAGATCGCCCTCGAGGAGCTCACCCGCCAGATGGCGGGCGGCAGCGAGCTGGAGCAGCTCAGCCACGAGCTGGAACGGGCACCGGTTCCCGATGTCATCGGGGGCAAGCGGACGGACATCCCCGGCGAAGCCTGAGCCCCCTCGGACATCCCTCGCCGGGACCTGCACGGTTATGCGCCCCACACCGCCGGTGAGGCACAATCGGCCAAGCGGGTACCGGCCCGCGGAACGCACCCACGAGGCTCCGGCCTCCCGAGACCACCGCAGGGACGACGACCTCGTGCGAGCACGCCCCCGTTCATTCGCCATGCCCCACCCTGTGGAGGCCGCACGATGAGCATGTATCGCGAGCGGGTGTACCGGGGCTCGGCCAGAGCCACCGTCCTGCGCACGGTGGGCACCCGCGAGCGGCGATCGCACCTGACCGCGCCGCGCGTCCCCACCGTCGGCATCGACATCGGCGGCACCAAGGTGATGGCGGGTGTGGTCGATGCCGACGGCAACATCCTGGAGAAGCTCCGCACCGAGACCCCGGACAAGTCCAAGAGCCCCAAGGTCGTCGAGGACACCATCGTCGAGCTGGTCCTCGACCTCTCCGACCGGCACGATGTGCATGCGGTGGGCATCGGCGCCGCCGGCTGGGTCGACGCCGACCGCAACCGGGTGCTGTTCGCCCCCCATCTGTCCTGGCGCAACGAGCCGCTGCGCGACCGGCTCGCGGGCCGCCTGGCCGTGCCCGTGATGGTCGACAACGATGCCAACACCGCCGCCTGGGCCGAGTGGCGCTTCGGCGCCGGCCGGGGCGAGGACCACCTGGTGATGATCACGCTCGGCACCGGCATCGGCGGTGCGATCCTGGAGGACGGACAGGTCAAGCGCGGCAAATACGGTGTCGCGGGCGAGTTCGGCCATATGCAGGTGGTGCCCGGCGGCCACCGCTGCCCCTGCGGCAACCGCGGCTGCTGGGAGCAGTACAGCTCCGGCAACGCCCTGGTGCGCGAGGCCCGGGAGCTGGCGATCGCCGAGTCCCCGGTCGCCTACGGCATCATCGACCGGGTCGGCGGCAGCATCTCCGAGATCACCGGCCCGCTGATCACCGAGCTGGCCCGGGGCGGCGACGCCATGTGCGTGGAGCTGCTGCAGGACATCGGCCAGTGGCTGGGCGTCGGCATCGCCAACCTCGCCGCCGCCCTGGACCCGTCCTGCTTTGTCATCGGCGGTGGTGTCAGCGCCGCCGACGACCTGCTCATCGGGCCCGCCCGGGACGCCTTCCGCCGCCATCTGACCGGCCGCGGCTACCGCCCGGAAGCCCGCATAGTCAAGGCCCAGCTCGGCCCCGAGGCGGGCATGGTCGGCGCCGCCGACCTGGCCCGGCTGGTCGCCCGCCGCTTCCGCCGCGCCAACCGCCGCCGAGTGGAACGCTATGAGCGCTACGCCCGGGCAGGCCGCGGGTGACGGGCACCATGGCGGACCGCGAGCGCACGACCGGCCGGCCGGACCGGCCCGGACAGGACGGCCGGCCGCAGCGCCGCTGGCTCAGGCCGGTCCTCGTCTTCCTGCTGATCGTCATCCCCGCGGGCTACCTCTACATCTCCGCGATGCAGAGCCGCGGCGGCGGTGGCGACTACAAGCAGGAGCAGGCGGCTGCCACCGGTCTGGAGGAGGGCTGGCCGTCGCGGCTCCAGCGCCGGCTCTACGAGGTGACCGTGCCGGCCTACGCGGAGAACGTCTCCCACTTCGAGACCAACTCATGGAAGTCCAGCTCGCTGTTCCTGCAATTCACCACGACGCACGAGAAGTTCGAGCAGTGGCTCGCCGAGCGCGGCGTCCATGTCTCGGACCTCGAGAACGGCGAGGTGACCATAGACGAGGACGAGGCGAGCCTGGTCGGCTGGACCTTCGGCGGCAAGCACCACTGGGCGGGCACGGTCCGTGCGGAGGACAAGCCCAGACCCAGCCTGGAGATCACCGCCAATCTGGACAATCCGGAATACCCGCAGGTCTACGTGGTCTCCACAACCGCCCCCTGACGCGAGCCCGTTGACGTCTTATGGGGCGCCGTTCCGCCGCGCCAGCAGGCGGTAGGCGTCGGTCAGGCGGGCGCCG
Organism: Streptomyces xingningensis; assembly: GCF_054957865.1. NCBI lineage: Bacteria > Bacillati > Actinomycetota > Actinomycetes > Kitasatosporales > Streptomycetaceae > Streptomyces > Streptomyces xingningensis. The sequence continues at coordinate 46,139 of NZ_JBDJPF010000019.1, read as the reverse complement.
GGCGGGAACCGTCCGGTGAGGTGGTCGGCGAGCTTTGCGCAGCGCAGCAGCGGAGCGCCGAGCCCGAACGCCGCGGTGCGCAGGGCTCGTTGGAGCCGGGTCGGCGGCGCGGGATGCCAGGGTGCGTCCTCCCGTGGCGCGCTGCGGTGCACCAGGAGGAACGCGGCCAGCAGCAGGTTGAGCGGGGTGCCGTTGTGGCAGCGCTGCCGGGCCACCACCGTGAACCCCAGGTCCTCAAGGTGCCGCTGCAGGTTCGCCAGTGGCATCAGGTGCAGGTGCTGCGGCTGGAACCACGGAAACCACCAGCGCCCGAGCAGCCGGGCGAAGCGGCATTCGGGATCGGGTACCTCGATGAACAGGTGCCCCCCCGGGCGCACGACCTGGGCCGCCGCGCGCAGTTCCGCTTGCGGGTGGACGGTGTGCTCCAGGTAGTGCTGCATGCTGACCATGTCGTACTCGTCGGCCAGCTCGGGGGCGAGCTCGGGGAACAGGCCCCGGTAGGCGCGGCCGATCCGGCCGTGCCGGGCCGCCAGTTCCACGCCCTCGCCGCGGTCGAGGCCGTCGAAGGCGGTGCCGGGGAACCGGTCGGCGGCCGCCGCGCAGAAGTGGCCGTGCCCGGTGCCGACGTCCAGCCAGGTCTTGGGCTCGGCGTGGGCCGCGACAAACTCCGCACGCTGCCGGTAGGCCTTCTGCAGTCCCGCGAAGATCCCCTCCATTCTGGCCGCCCCGAAGCCGTCGTAGAAGTCGCGGTAGTAGAACTCCAGGCCCTGCTGGTTCAGTTGGGGATTCTGGAAGATGTGCCCGCAGTCCCGGCAGCGGTCCAGGGTGAAGGTGCCGGGCTTGTGCTGGAGCAGGTCGGTGGTGCGCAGCCGGAGCCGGAGGCGGCCGGATCCGCACCAGGGGCAGCCGGTCCGGCGTGGACCGAGGAATCCGGTCACGCCGCCGGCGAGCGCGGACCGGTAGCAGGCCCGCTGTTCCGCGGTCGGTTCAGGCAGGGGTCGGGACATCGGACGGCTCCCTGGGGACGAGGTGTTCGAGGTGGGTCGCCGCGGCGGCCGCTCCGCCCGCGGCGCGGAAGGACCGGGCCACGCGCCGGGCGGCGGCCCGGTAGCCCGGTTCGTGGAGGACGGCGTCGAGCGCCGCACCGATCCGGTCCGCGGCCGCGCGGCCGTACCGGACCCGCAGCCCCGCCCCCGCCCGGACCACCTGCCCGGCGATCGCGGGCTGGTCGTCCCGGATCGGCGCGAGGACCAGGGGGAGGCCGTGCCACAAGGACTCGCAGACGGTGTTGTGCCCGCCGTGGCAGATCACGGCGGAACACCGTTCCAGCAGGGCGAGTTGGGGAACGCGGGCACATACGAGCACCCCGTCGGCGGAGCCCCGGACGCTGCCCGACGGGTCGACGATCACCGCCTGCAGCCGCTCCGAGCGGCCCCGTACCGCTGTGGCGCACTCGGCGAGGAAGCGGGCCCCGGCGTCGGCGTTCAGGGTGCCGAGCGTGATCAGCACGGTGGCACGCCGCCGGTCCAGCCACCGCCAGGGGAAGGGGCAGGCGGTCGGGCGCGGTTCGATCGACGGGCCGACGAGCCGGACCTGCCTGCCGAAGTGCTCTGCCGGGCCGGTCAGTTCGGCCGTACTGAACACCAGCGCCAGCCGGTCGGACAGGCGCGGATCGGCGCTGCCGTCCGGGGCGCCGATCCGCCGCCGCAAGCCCTGGATGCGCTCGGCGAGCTGGGCCGCCACCTTCGGCAGGTGTCCCAGCACGGTGAGTTCCGCCGAGGTGGTCGCCGAAGTGGCCCAGGGGACACCCAGCTGCTCGGCCACCAGCCCTCCGGCGTAGGCCTGTTGATCGGCGACCAGGACATCGGGCCGGAACCGTTCGACCGCCGCCCGGACACCGGGAGCCATGGACACGGCCAACGGCCCGAGATACCCCTCCCACAGGAATTCCAGTGCCGCCGGTCCGGCCGGCCGCCGCTGGGCGCGCCACGGAGCGCCGGGCCCGTCGGGTGTCTCCGCGGAGCACGGGAACACCAGCGCCCGCTCGCCCACCATCGGTCTCACGGCCTCCGGTGCGCCCGCCCACGCCACCCGGTGACCGCGCCGGACCAGCTCCGCCGCCACCCCGACCGTCGGGTTGACATGCCCGGCCAGCGGCGGCACCACAAACAGGAAGCCGCTCAAGTCCCGGTCTCCCGCAGGCACGACACGACATGGGCGACGACCTCGCCGACCGTGAGGTAGATGATCCCGCTGAGGTCGAGGTCCGCCAGGAAGCCGGTGAAGTCCACCCGCGGGCCGTAGCGTGCGGCCAGCCGGCCGCCCAGGTCCATCAGGTCGAGACTCTCCAGCTCCAGGTCCTTGTGGAGCTGCGTGCTCTCGGTGATCTCCGTGTCGGCGAGGTCCTCGGCGTAGGTGCCGAGAACGGCCCGCAGCATCCCGGCGATGTCATCGAACACCACCGTCGCGTCCACGGCGGCGGAACTCGGTTGTGCCTGCTCGCTGTTCAAGCGTCCTCCTCTTCCCCGGCTCCGGTCGTCCACGCGACGACGTACTCCCTGGCCGGCAGCCCGGGCGGGTTGCCGATGCACCGGCAGTGCACGAGGTATGAGCGTCCTGCGGCTGCCACCCGCAGGGTGTCCGCCCGGGCGGCGGTGACCACGAAGTCCTGCGGGCGCCCGCGCAGACCGGTGCCCTCCGCCTTCGACACCGCCTCCTTCGCGGCCCAGAACCGGGTGAACCACAGGGCCTCCGGCCCGCCCGCGTCCGCACCTGCCGTGGCGAGCAGCCGGCGTTCCGCCACGCCGAGCGCGAAGTCCCGGGTGTGCACCGGCCGTTCGGCGACCTCCTCCACGTCGATGCCGGCGCCCGGGCGCCCGGACCGGGTGCGGGGCCGCACCAGGGCCACCCCGGTCTCCGCGCGGTGGGACAGCGTGACGTCCAGTTCCGGCAGGCTGCGGCCGTGCACACCGGTGACGTACGGCCGGCCGTGCGGGTCGTTGCGGACCTGGATCTCGGCCGGGAAGACGGGCCCCGCGCCGTGCTCCCAAAGCCACTGCCGGACCGCGTCCTTGACCGCGATCCGGCCGAGCAGCCACTGCCCGCGGGCGCGCGGCGACTGCTGCTCGTAGCCGAGCCGTTCGGCGCGGCACAGGTGGTGGCGCATGAACAGGTCGCGGGAGGCGGTGTCCTGCCACCAGTCGTGCAGCAGGACCCAGCCGCCGGGCTGTGGCCGCGAGAGCGTGTACCGCTCGGGGCGGCGTACCGCCTGCCTGGTCTCCGGGCGGCCGGCGAAGCGGCGGTCCTGCCAGCCGGTGATCTCGGCCCACACCCGGCCGTCCGCGACGAGCTGTGCATCGGCCTCGACCACGGCGTCCGTCAGCGAGACGATGCGCACCAGGCACTCCAGCCGGGTACCAGGGCATGGCTGCGGGCCGAAGAAGCGGATGTGCCGCATCGCCACGGGGAACACCATCCAACCCTCGCGGCAGGTCGCCATGATCCAGTAGCCGAGCAGCTGGCCGACGTTGTCCAGCAGCGCGCCGGGTGCGGCGGGAGCGGTGATCACACCCCGCACCTGCCGCTCGCCGATCGCGGTGAGTTCGGTGACCCCTTGGTAGGCGGGGCCGTGGAACATCCAGCGCTCCGCGTAGAGCACGTCCGTGGTGTGGCCGGGAGCCCGTTCCGCCGCCGGGTCCGTGAACCACGGGGCGGGAGGCTGCGGATGGTGCGCGGCCACCTCCACCGTGCCGTGCGCGCTCTTCCCGAAGGCGACGTCGAACCGGTCGCCGCTCTCCCGCGACGGTGTGCCCGTCACGGGAATGTCGACGGGGGCGGCCGCGCTCACCCACCGGGTGAAGCGTGCGTGGTGCACCGCGACGGCCCGGACCCCCGGGAGGTGCCGTTCCGTGGCGTCCATGAGGTGCTGGACGATGGCGGTGGCCGGGACGACGGGCCACCTGTCCGCCAGGTCGGGCCAGCCGTCGCGCTGGGGGAAGAAGCAGTGGTCGAGGAGGTGGGGCATGGCCTCCGCGGACACCCGGAGCTCGCTCCGCCAGGCGCCCCCGCCGGGGGTGCTCGCCGTGATCAGCTCGGCGGCCAGGTCCGCGGTCTCCCGTAGCAGGGCGCCGAGTTCGGCCGCCGGCGGAAAGCGGTCCGCCAGGGCGTCCAGGCCGGCCGAGCCCGCCGGACCCATACCCGCCCGCGTGAACTCCCGGCGCAGCTCCGTCAGTTCCCTTCCGCCCAGGGACACCAGCGTGCTGCCGAGAGCGAGCCGGACCGGGCGGCCGCCGACCCGGGGTGCGGAACCGGACGGCGGGGCAAGCAGGGGGCCGACTGCGGCCCCGTGGCTCCACAGGGCCACGGCCACTCTGCGGAGTTGGGCGATGCCGTCGCGCCGCGGCGAGCCCGCGGCCACCGCGAGATGCGCCCGGTCCCGCAGGGTGTCGGTGACGAGCGAGGTCAGCTGTCCGGTGCCGACCTGGACGAAGGCCCGGAAGCCGGCCGCGTGCAGCGCCTCGACCAGGGCCCGGAAGCGCACCGGCTCCAGCAGGTGCCGGACGAACAGCGCGCGGATCCCCGCAGGGTCCGGCGGGTAGGGGGCGGCCGTGGTGCCCGACCAGACGGGCACGGCAGCGGGCCGCAGCCCCAGGCGGTCCGCGGCCGCGGTGATCGGCGCGAGATACGGGGCCAGCATCGGTGTGTGGAACCCCGACCGGAACGGCAGGATCCGACCGGTCACGCCCTCGGCCCGCAGCCTCGCCACAAACTCCGCGACCTCGGCGCCGGGGCCGCACACCATGCACTGGCGCGGGGCGTTGTCGTGCGAGAGCACCACGCGGCCGTCCGCCCGCTCCGCCAGCGCGGCCTGTGCCCGCCGGGCGGAGGTGCCCAGCACGGCGAAGACGAGGCCGGGCAGTTGCGGGCCGCCGTCCGCCCCGAGGCTGTCGAGCAGCCCGTCGACGGCCTCGCGCGCATACATGCCCGCCATCGCCATCGCGTTCCACTCGCCGACGCTGTGCCCGGCGACGGCATCCGGCACGACCCCCATCCGCCGCAGGGCGCCGTCGAGCAGCCGGCCGACGGCGAACACACCGGTCGCATGCGGCCCGAGATCGCCGGCGCGGACCGGTGCGCCGGGGCGGGCGGCCACCGGGCGCGGCAGTCCGAAGTACTCGGCGACCCCGTCCACCCGGGGCGTGAACTCCGCCTCCAAGCCCGGGAAGACAAAGGCGATACGGCCCGGGGAGCCCGGGCCCAGCAGGGGAGCGGGCGTGAACCAGATGTCGTCCCGGCCGCGCCAGGGACGCCCTTGGGCCACCACCCGGGCGGCCAGTGCCCGTCGGCGGGCGGTGGGGCCCACGATGCCGAGCCGGGCCCTCCCGGTGCCACTCGGGGTCGCCGCCGTCAGGGAGCCGTCCGCCGCGAGCAGCGCCGCGAGTTCCCGCGGGGTGTCCGCGGCCAGGGCCAGTACGCGCTCCGGCTCGCTCACCGCGACCGCGGGCCGACGGGCTCCGCGGCCGGGGGAGGGTGGCTGTTCCAGCACCACATGGGCGTTGATGCCGCCGAAGCCGAAGGCGCTCACCGCCGCGCGGCGCAGGCCGCCGCCCGGGCCGCCCGCCCAGGGTTCCGCCGCGCCGATGGTGCGGAAGCGGGTGCCGGCCAGCGCCGGATGCGGGTCCTCGCAGTGCAGCGTGGGCAGCAGCATCCCGTGGTGTACCGCAAGGGCCGCCTTGATCAGGCCGGCTGCCCCCGCGGCCGGCATGGCATGGCCGATCATCGACTTCACGGAGCCGAGCACGGCCCGCTCCCCGGCCTGGTGGGGTCCGAACACCTCGGCCAGCGTGGCCAGTTCGGCCGCATCACCGGCCGGTGTCGCCGTGCCGTGTGCCTCCAGCAGCCCGAGGGAGCCCGGCTCGCGCGGATCGATCCCGGCGGCCGACCACGCCTGGCGCAGGGCCCGCACCTGGCCGCCCGGATCCGGGGCGGCGAGCCCCGCGGCGCGGCCGTCGCCCGCCACCCCGGTGCCGCGGACCACCGCGTAGATGCGGTCGCCGTCCCGCTGTGCGTCCGCCAGCCGCTTGAGCACCAGGATCCCGGTGCCCTCGCCGATGAGGATGCCATCGGCCTCCCGGTGGAACGGGCGGCTGCGCTCGCTCGGCGAGAGGGCGCGCAGCCGGTCGAAGACGCTCCACAGGGTGATGTCATGACAGTGGTGCACGCCGCCCGCGAGCATGACATCGCACCGGCCGGAGGCGAGCTCCCCGACCGCCTGGTCCACCGCCAGCAGGGACGACGCACATGCGGCGTCCACCGTGTAGGCGGGGCCGCGCAGGTCCAGGCGGTTGGCCGTCCGGGAGGCGGCGAGGCTGGGCACCAGCCCGATCGCCGACTCGGCGCTGTCGGCGCCGAGTTGCCGGGAGAGCGCGGCCCGCACCCGGGCGAGCCGGTCCGGCCCGAGCTCGGGCAGCAGTTCGCCGAGGGTGCGCACGATCTGGCGGGGGACGCACATGCGCTGGTCCTGCTGAATGCGCCCGGCCCCCGGATACCCGCCGCGGCCCAGCACCACCCCCACCCGGTCGCGGTCGGGCAGCCGGTCGTCGCCGCCCGCGTCGGCGATGGCGGCGGCCGCCACCTGGAGTGCGATCAGCTGGTCGGGTTCGGCGCCGGGCACCGAGGACGGCGCGATGCCGAACCGGACGACGTCCACCTCGGCGAACTCGTCGACGAAGCCGCCGCGCCGGCAGGACAACCGATCGGCACGCCGGCCGTCGCCCGGGTCGAAGTACTCGGCGTCGAACCGTCCTTCCGGAACCTCGCTGATCGCATCCGCCCCGGTCACCAGATTCCGCCAGTACGCCGCAAGGTCGGGGGCGCCCGGGAACAGCGCGGCCATGCCGGTGATGGCGACGGGGATCGCCCGGCCGCTCGCCATCGTCACCACCCCGAGGCGGTATGGACGACGGCACCGGACTGCGCACCGCCCGGGGCGAGTTCCCGCAACAGCGCGAGCGCACCCTGGTGCGGATCGATCAGCCCGATGCCGCGCTGCGCATAGGCGCGGCCGAGTTCCGGGGTCACCATGCCCGGGTGCGCGCCGGCGGGCGCCCATGGCCCCCAGTGCACGGTCAGCACCCGGCAGCCGGTGCGGGCCGCCCAGCGGGTGCCGAGCTCCTCCAACGCGTCGTTGGCCGCCGCATAGTCGGCTTGGCCCTTGCTGCCGGCCACGGCGGCGATGCTCCCGAAGAACACGACGAAGGAGGGGAGGGAGGGCAGTTCTCCGAGGGCCGCCAGCAGTGCGGCCGCGCTGTCCGCCTTGGTGTCGAACACCCGCCGGAACGAGTGGGCGGACTTCTCCTCGATCAGCCGGTCCTCGATCACGCCGGCGCCGTGAACGACCCCGTCCAGCCGGCCGTGTTCGGTGTGGATCTCCTTGACCGTACGGTGCACCGCCTCGGCATCCCGGACGTCGACCGAGCGGTAGCGCACCCGGGCCCCCGTGCCCCGCAGGGCGTCCAGGGTGGCGCGGACCTCGCGCTGCGCGAGGATCCGTGCGCTCTCCTGCTCGATCTCCGCGGGAGTGCGGCCGCCCCGGGTGGCGAGCACGGTGCGCAGCTCGACCGGACCGGCTGCCCCGGCGGTGTCCGGATCCTCCGGGCCGGCCGGCTCGGGAGTGCGGCCGAGCAGCTCGATGCGGCAACCGGCCGCCGCGGCAAGGGCGATGGCGCAGCGCGCGGTGATGCCCCGCGCCCCGCCGGTGAGAAGGACCACCGAGTCCGCATCCAGGCCGATGGCCTCGGCCCCTGCCAGGTCGCCGGGGCCGGGCAGCGGGGCCTCCCGGAGTTCCAGGCCCTCCCGGCCGGCGCCGGTGTGCAGCACGGCCGGCGCCTGCTCGCCCCCGGTGAGCAACTCGCCGGTGACGGCGTCGGCGAGGGTGCCCGTGGGCCAGCTGCCGGGCAGTGCCACAAACCGGGCCACGGTCCGCGGATACTCGGTGGCCACGGTACGGAACAGCCCCCGGAGACCGGCCGGCGTCTCACCGAGCGGGCCGGTGGTCCCCGCGGCCAGCAGCCATCGCGGGCCACGCCGCAGGGCGGCCTGGAGCACGGGGAACACCGACGCCGCGGACTCCGCGGCGGGCACGGACAGGATGACCCCGTCCACCGGGCCGTCCCCCTCGGCGAGCAGGTGCCCGGCCGCCAACGCCACGCTCTCGGCGCCGTGTTCCGCCAGCCGGGCCGCGAGGGCTTCGGCGAACCCGCCGCCGCCCAGCAGGGCGAAGCGCTTCCCGGCGAGGGCCGGGGCGTTCGCGTCCGGAAGCCTGGCGAGCGGCACCCGGTGCGGCAGGAGCCGTCGGGGAGCATCGCCGGAGGGCTGTTGCGACACCGGCGGCGCGGCGGACGGCGGGACTGCCGCCGGACCGGCATCCGCGAGCCGTGCGGTCAGCCATGCGGTGACGGCGGCAGCGGTACGGGCCTTGGCGAGCTCGTCGAGCTCTCCGTCGCCGAGGGCCGCCGTGTCCTCGTCGGCGCCGCCCAGCCGCCGGGCGAGCTCGCCCGCGATCTCGGCGCGCTTGATGGAGTCGATGCCGAGATCCGCTTCCAGATCCAGAGCCGGCTCGACCATGTCCGGCGGATAGCCCGTGCGTTCGCTGATGACCTCGGAGACCATCCGCAGCACGTCGCCCTCCGTGCGGGCGGCCGGGACGGTGGCGGCCGGAGCGGGCTGGGGTGCGGGCCGCGACGCGGGCCGGACGGGGGAGGGGCGGCCCAGGGGGTGTCCGGTGGGCCGGTGCGGGCCCTGCGGTGTCCGGTGCGGCACCGGCTCACCCGGCGCGCTGCCGAAGAAGCCCAGCAGCACGTCCCGTTGGGCGGCGATCACATCCCGGCCGGCTCTGAGGAACTCGGAGATCAACTCGTCCGGCCGGCCCTGCGGCACGGGCACGGCCGGTCCGGCGATCCGCCGGGCCGGTGCCAGGCCGCCGGGCACGGGTGCGCCGTCCGCGGTGCGGACCAGCTGCCCGTCGACCGTCCAGCCCGGCCGCTCGGGCGGCTCCGGGCCGGCCTCCACGGCGTCCCGGCCGCGGAAGAGCCACTCGGTGCGCACCGGCAGTCCGGCGGCCGCGAGCCGGGCGAGCGCGTCGAGGAGACCGCGCAGACCGCCCTTGCCGTCCCGCCCCTCGAAGGCGACGGCATGGTGCGGGCGGTCCCCCAGGATCGCCCCGACCAGTTTGCTGAGCACCGTGCCCGGACCCGCCTCGACAAAGGTCCTCGCCCCCGCCGCATACATGGCCTCGATCTGCTCGGCGAAGCGGACCGGTGCTCCGATCTGCCGGGCCAGCTCCGTGCGCAGCACCTCCGGGTCGCCGCGGTGCACGGCCGCCGTGCGGTTGGACCAGACGGGGAACTCCGGCTCCCGCAGCGGGCGTTGTGCCAGCGCTGCCGCGAACCGGCCTTCGGCGGCGGCCACCAGCGGACTGTGGAAGGCACCCGCCACCGGGAGGCGGGTGGCGGAGTGCCCGGCGCCGCGCAGCAGGCCCAGCACCGTGTCCACCGCACCCGCGGGACCGGAGAGCACGCACTGCTCCGGCGCGTTGTGGTTGGCCACGACCACCCGGCCCGCGTACCCGGCCTGCCGCACCGCCCGTTCGACGGCGGCGGCACCGGCCGACACCGCGGCCATGGCACCCGGGCCTTCGGTCGATGCCACGGCGGCATCGTGGATCGCGGCCGCCCGCTCGGCGCTCAGCCCGAGCAGCGTACGGGCGTCCATGGCACCCGCCGCACACAGCGCCACCAGCTCGCCGTAGCTGTGCCCGGCCGCCATGTCGGGGCGCACCCCGGCCTGTTCGAGGAGGGAGTGCGCGGCCAGGCCGGCGATTCCCAGCACGGGCTGCGCCGCCCGGGTGTCGGTGATCCGGGCCTGCTGCTCCGCCCGCCCGGCCTCGTCGAAGGCGGTCGGGGGGTGGAGCAGGTGCGCGTGCTCGCGGTCGAGTTCGAGGTAGCGGTGGAGCGGGGGAAAGGCGACGAAGAGGTCGGCGAACATGCCGGGTCGCTGGCTGCCCTGGCCGGGAAACAGAAAGGCCACCTTGCCGGGGTCCGCCGGCCGCCCTTCCGGGTCGGCCGGATGGACTCCCGGTCCGGGGGCGCACCGGCCGTCGAGCGCCTGCCGCAGCCGGCCGGTCAGCCCGTCGAGATCCTCGGCCACCACGGCCGCCTGCACCGGACCGTTGTCGGCCGCGCAGTGGCGGGAGACGGTGAGCGCCAGATCGCGCAGCCGCCAGGGCCGCCCGGCGGCGTCGTTCGCCTCGGCCAGCCGCAGTGCCTCCGCGATCCCGCGGTGCGCCGCGGCCCGGTCGGCGCCCCGGAAGACGAACAGCTCGGCGGGCCAGGCGTCCAGGCCGTGGGCCGGGGGAGCGCCCTTGCCGTGGGCGGCCAGGACCACATGGAAGTTGGTGCCGCCGAAGCCGAACGCGCTGACTCCGGCGATCCGTTCGGCGGGCGGGGCCACCCAGGGCCGGGCGCCGGGGTGGAAGACGAACGGGCTGCTGCCGGCCCTCCAGAGGGGGGTCGGTTGCACGAGGTGCGCGGTCGGCGGTTTGATGCCGTTGTGCAGCGCCAGCGCGGTCTTGACCAGGCCCGCCAGACCGGCGGCGCACTTGGTGTGCCCGATCTGTGCTTTGACGGACCCGAGCGCGCAGCTCCCCGGGCGGGCGCCGGCAGCGGTGAACACCTCGTCGAGCACGGCCAGTTCGGTCCGGTCCCCGGCCACGGTTCCCGTGCCGTGGGCCTCGACGAGGCCGACGTCGGCGGGTGAGACACCGGCATGGTGGTAGGCCCGCTGCAGGGCGGCCCGCTGGCCCTCGGGGTGTGGCGCGGTCAGGCCGGCGGACCTGCCGTCGCTGGAGCTGCCCACCCCTTTGATCACGGCGTAGATGCGGTCGCCGTCCCGTTCCGCGTCGGCCAGGCGCTTGAGCACCACGCAGGCCACGCCCTCGCCGAGGGCGATCCCGTCGGCCGCGCTGTCGAACGGGCGGCACCGGCCGGTCGGGGAGAGCGCCTGCACCGAGGAGAAGGCCGCATAGTCGGTGATGCCGTTGTGCAGATCGGCGCCGCCGCAGAGCACCAGGTCGCTGGTGCCCGTCGCCAGTTCCGTGCAGGCGGCGTGGACGGCGGCCAGCGACGAGGCACAGGCCGCGTCCACGGTGTAGTTGGCGCCGCCGAGGTCGAGCCGGTTGGCGATCCGGCCGGAGATGACGTTCGCCAGCATGCCGGGGAAGGAGTCCTCGGTGAGTGCGGGCAGCTGTGCCGCCAGGTCCGGGGGGACCGTGCCGAGGTAGGAGGGCAGGACGGCCCGGAGGGTGTAGGTGTGGGACAGGTCGCTGCCGGCCTCGGCGCCGAAGACCACGGAGGTGCGGGAGCGGTCGAAGGCCCTGCCGTCCCGGTCGCCGTACCCCGCGTCGGCCAGGGCGCGGTGGGCCGCCTCCAGTGCGAGCAGCTGCACCGGCTCGATGCTGCCCAGCGAGGCGGGCGGAATGCCGTGGCGCAGCGGGTCGAAGGGGATCCGCGGCAGGAAGCCGCCCCATTTCGAGGCGGTGGCCGGGCCGTTGCCGTCCCCGGTGGCCGTCGCCTGCGCACCGCGGTAGTGGAGGGCGGGGTCCCACCGGTCGGGCGGTACCTCGGTGACGGCGTCGGTGCCGCTGAGCACCTGGGCCCAGAAGACGGCGAGGTCGGGGGATTGGGGGAACATGCCGGCCATGCCGATGACGGCCACGTCCAGCGGCTCCGGAACGGGTCGCCGGCAGGCGCCCGCGGCGGGATCCGCGGCCAGGACTGTGCGCAGCTCTCCGGCCCGCCGCTCCAGGAAGTCCGCGGCGTCCGCCGTGACCGCGCGGTGCAGGGCACCGACCGTGGTGACCGCCGAGCGCAGCACCGCGACATCACCGGCCATGAACAGGCCCTCGGCCAGCTGACGTTGCTCGCCGACCGGCACCAGGCCGCCGTCCGGCCCCCGCTCGACGCCCTTGCTGGCGATCCGCAGCCGTCCGACGTTGATCCGTTCGAGGCTCTCCCAGCGCTCGCGGGCCGGCACGCCCTGGGTACGGAGCTGTTCCCGGAGCTCGCGGAAGTCCTCGGCGTACGGCGTGGCGATGCAGCGGGTGGCGTGCCCCGGGGCGGTCTCCAGCAGCGCGGAGCTCTGGGCCGTCAGCATCTGGCGCTGGAACAGCGGCTGGACGGCGCCGCTGGTGACGGCCTCCTCGGTGAACAGGTAGGCCGTCCCCATCAACAGGCCGACGGCGACCCCGCGCCGCACCAGCGGGGCGGCCAGTGCGGCGACCATGGCCGCGGACCGCTTGTCGTGAATGCCCCCGGCGAAGAAGACCTCGATACGCTCCGGTGCGCCGGATCCGGCCTCGTCCAGGAAGTCCTCGATGGCCGCCGTCTGAGCCTCCCACAGCGGAAAGCTGTTGCGCGGGCCCACGTGCCCGCCGCACTCTGCGCCCTCGAAGACGAACCGGCGGGCCCCGGCCCGCAGGAACCGGTGCAGCAGCCCGGGCGAGGGGACGTGCAGAAAGGCGGCGATGCCTGCCTTTTCCAGGGCGGCGGCCTGGGACGGCCGGCCGCCCGCGATGACGGCATGGCTGGGACGGACCTCCAGGATGGCTTCCAGCTGGGCGTTCCTGACCTCTTCCGGGGCGAAGCCGAGGATTCCCACCCCCCAGGGCCGTCCGCCGAGGGCGGTCCGCGTCTCGCGCAGCAGGGCCAGGGCCCGGTCCCGTCCGGCCAGGGCCAGGGCGATGAAGGGCAGCGCCCGGCCCGCCGCCACGGCCGCGGCGAACGCGGCCCGGTCGCTCACCCGGGTCATCGGCCCCTGGGCGACGGGCAGTTCGGTGCCGAGTGCGGCGGCCATCGGTGAACCGGCGCGCAGCGCCGCGGGGACGGGCCCGGTGGGGCAGCAGTCCCGGACGGCATCCCGCAGAGCGCCCCCAAGGGCCCGTACGGTCCGGTCCACGGTGCCCCATCGGTCGGCGAAGTGCGCGGCGAGAAAGGCATCCTGACCCACCATCAGCTGACCGGTGCGGTCGCCGGGCCGGCCGCGCAGCATCCGGTGACCGTCGACGACCACGGTCTCCGTGCCGTCCGCGGCGCGCAGCGCGGCGGCCGCCCGCCCGTCGAGACCGGACTCGGCGAGCAGGGCCAGCTGGCTGTCCAGGACGACCCCGGTCGCCCCGCCGGCCAGGGCGGCAGCGGCGGTCCGCGGGCCGATGCCGCCGCAGGCCCACACCGGGACGGACACCCCCGGCTCCGCCAGCAGTTGCTGGAGCAGGACGAACGTGCCGAGCGATCCGACCCGGCCGCCGCTCTCGCCGCCCCGGGCGATCACCCCATGCGCTCCGGCCCGCACGGCCGCCAGGGCCTCGTCCACGGTGCCGACCTCGGCCAGCACCCGGTACGGGCCGTGTGGACCGGAGACCGGCCAGGCCGAATCCGGGCCGAGCACCACGGTGTGCGGGGCGCTCTCGCCCTCGGCGAGACCGGTGGTGAGATCGGCGGGCGTGAACCGGCAGCCGGCGCCGACCCGCACGCCGTACGGGCCACTGCCCGCCGTCCACCGGCGGACCTGCTCCAGCGCCTCCCCGGCACTTCGGCCCCCGCTGCCGAGGTCGAGCACGCCGAGCCCGCCGGCGCTGCTGAACGCCGCGACGAGCCTGGCATCGGGTTCACCGAGCGGGCTGATCCCGATGAGAACGTCGCGGAAGCGCGCAGCGGTCACCAAGGGATTCCTCCGCAAGTCTGCGAACGGGGAACTGCGGATTCCATGAGAGCCCGCTGTGCGGCGCAGGCGACAGAGCGCACCGGACGGGCGGCACGCGCACGCCCACGGCTCTGCGCACTTGCGGAATCCCTCAGGTGCTGCGCGGCCGTGCGTACCGGCTCCTGGACGGGAACGGCCTTCGCCGGGTGACGTGGGAGTGGCGGCCCCGTTGCGCGGAGTTGGTGTGCGGCTGCGGAAGGCCACACACCAACTCGATGACCGGCCGGGCCGGTTCAGCTCGTTTCGGCGGTCGGCGCCGAGACGGCGGAGGCGAAGTCCGGCTGCACGCCGAGTTGGGCGAGCATGACGCTCATGCCGACGTAGCAGTTGAACTCCTTGATCTTGCCATCCTCGACATACCAGAAGTCGGCCGTCGGGATGTCGAGCTTGGCGCCGGTCGGCCGGATGGCTCCGGCGGGCGTCTCGAAAGGCCCGGTGAAGCTGCCCTGGATCGTCAGTTCCACGGCGACGGTGTTGCCCATGACGTGGAACCGGTGCAGTTCGCGGTGGATGTCGGGTGCCAGCTCGCCCATGAAGACGACCGGGTCGCCCAAGTGCTCGCCCTGGTAGCTCTCTCCGGCGACGACGTTGTTGAACACGCCGTCCTCGGCGAACAGCGCCTTGAACCCCTGAACATCCAGGACGCTTCCCTCGGCCGCGCGATACGCGGCCCGGACCACCGCTTCTGCGTCGTCGGTCATGACACTTTCCTCCTTCCAACAACGTTACTCAAATGCTTGATTGAGATTGTTGGCGGGCGTCCAGACGTTGTCAAGCAGTCATTTGAATTCTTCTGGTCCCGGCGATGGCCGGCCTGGTCAGACGCTGGCCGGGCGCCCGTGGAGCGCCCCGGCCACCACGGGAACGAGCAACTGCTCGACCTCCTCGGCGGACTTGGGGGCCAGGTCGGCGCCGATGGGCGCCAGCGCCAGCCAGTTCAGCAGTCCGGCCACGCAGCGCGTACGGAAGATCAGCTCCTGCTCGTCGACTCCGGGAAGGTTCACCGTCAGCACCCGCAGGGCGTCGGCCCGGGTCCGCTCGAATTTGCCGGCCAGCCGATCCCACCCCTGGGGCGGGTCGATGCCGACGCGCGCCACGGTCCGCATGAGAGTCAAATCCCGTCCCCCGGCCGCGAGGGCGCGCACCATCGGCCGGGCGAACGCGGCGGCCAGCTCGTCCAGCGTCGAGTCGGGGCCGAGAGGGGCGAGCGCCTGGATCTGCGCATCCAGATACTGCTCCAGAGCGTGCTCGATCGCCGCGTCGCAGAGCGCCTTCAGCGAGCCGAAGTGGTAACTCACCGCGGCCACATTGGCTCCGGCGCCCTGCGCGATCTCGCGCAGGGTCACACCCTCCTGCCCCCGCTGCGCGAGCAGCTCCAGCGCAGCCGCCAGCAGGCCGTCTCGTGTCCGCCGGCCTGCCTGTCGGCGCAGATCCGTCTTCTCCGTCCTCACGGACAGAACTCAAACGCCCGCTTGACTTCATTGTCAAGCGGCCGTTTGAAATGGCGAGAGGGCACCCGGGGTGCCGTGCCGCTACGCCGTCAGGCGGGCGGTGAATCCGGTATACCGGCCCCCTGCTTGCTCTGCAGTTTCCCCAGCGGGGCGGGGTTTTCCTCCAGTGCGGTGGCCGCCGCCTTCCAACTGGTGTCCTCGGGATAGAGGGTGCTGCGCAGGAAGGCCGTGGTGAGTTGCTGGACCAAGGTGACGCGGGCGGGACTCTCATCCGTCGTCTCGGCGACCTCGTATCCAGGGATTCCGCCGAGCGAGTGCTCGGCCTCGAACAGCGTGAGCAGGCTTTTGTTTCCCGGGCTGTAGGTGTAGGGGTCGGTGAACCAGTCCGGTCCGCGCGTGGACAGGTGGGACTGGTCGTTGTCCCCGGCGACGATGAGAGCCGGTGTGGTCATGGTGTCGAAGGACGGCTTCATAAAGGGGAGGTTCTCGGCGGCGAACGGGGTCAGGTCGTCGCCCAGGCCGGTCAGGGCAAGCAGCACACCCGCCTTGACGCGGGGGTCGGACATGTCCTCGCCGGGTACGGCGTCGGAGTCGAGGACGCGCGCGCCCAGCAGCGTGCTCGCCGTCTGGGCTCCCCAGGAGTGGCCTGCCACGGCGATGCGGTCGCGGTCGAGGCGACCGGCGAGGCCCGGCACGGAGGTTTCCAGAATGTCGAGTCCGTCCAGCACGCGCTTGAGGTCCTCGATACGGAAGCGCCAGATCCGCGGCGTACGGGGATCCTCGGCAGGGAGGCCGAGCGTCCTGGAGTCGAGGTGGGTGGGCTGCAGGACCACGAAGCCGTGGGCGGCCCAGAAGTCCGCCAGCGGGGCGTATCCGTTCATCGACCAGCCGAAGCCGTGAGAGAAGACGATGACGGGCAGATCGTTGCCGGTCGCGGGTGCCGACACGCGGACCTGAAGGTCCTCGCCGCGGTCCGGGGCGGACAGAACGACTGGCTTCGCGGATACCACCAGGGTGGGCGCACCCGCAGTCTTCGGCGCGTTCGTGGTGTTCGAGTCGGGCATGGAGGTGCCTTCCGTTCGGTTCTTCGCAGTCTTGGCGCGGTGAGGCCGACGGTCGGTGACGCCGCAGGCCGGGCAGGGCGGGAGCGAGGAGCGTTTCTCTGCGCGGCCGCCCTCTGGTCTGCCATCATGAATGAAACGGAACCTTGTTCCGGTTACGATACGGAACGCTGTTCCGTTTTGCAACACCATGGAAGGACGCCGCGGTGAACAACAACGGCAAAAGCGCGGGAAGTTCGGCCAGGTCCAAGCGCAAGGACGCCCGGCGCAACCAGCAGACCCTGCTGGACGCGGCCGCGGCGGTCTTCGTCACCTCGGGCGTGGAAGCGCCGGTGCGCGACATCGCGGCCAAAGCCGGGGTCGGGACGGGCACGATCTATCGCCACTTCCCCACCCGGGCGGACCTCGTCATCGCCGTCTACCGCCACCAGGTCGACGCCTGCGCCGAAGCAGGCCCAGCCCTGCTGTCGACCAGCCCGACACCCCATGCCGCCCTGGGGCAGTGGGTCGACCTCTTCGTCGACTTTCTGGTCACCAAGCACGGCTTGGCCGCCGCGATGCACGGGGACGGCACCGGCTTCGAGACGCTGCACGCCTACTTCCTCGACCGCCTCCTGCCGGTGTGTACCCAACTCCTCGACGCTGCCGCCGCCTCCGGTGAGATCCGCTCCGGCCTCGACGCCTATCAACTCCTGCGCGGCATCGGAAACCTCTGCGTCAGTGCCGACAGCGACCCTCGCTACGACGCCCGCCGACTGGTCACGCTCCTCGTCGCAGGACTCCGTCAACCGCACTGACCGTGGCGCTCGCCAATAACGGAGCCCTTCCCGACGGAGGCCGGCCAGTACCACAGCACCTTTGCCGTACAACAGCCGTACAACATCTGGCGGACCGACCACCGCATCCCGATGTCCCCGCGCGGGATCGCGGTGAAGCAGAAGTTCGCGTACCACCTGCACCACAACTTCTAAGTCACCACCAGCTGATACCCGGCGCCCGCGCACCGCAGCCGCATGCCTCGGAGTGCCCGGCGCAGCCGATGTGCCGTGGCTCCGTACCGGCACCGAGCGCGCACTCCCTGTCCTTGCACACCAGGACATAGTCGGTGAGATCCGTTGAGATGACCAAGCCGGTCCCCGACGATGTATTGCGGGCCACCCGGACTCCCCAGTGCCTGCTGGCCCGGTGCATCGAGCAGTTGACCGGGCAGGTTCGGGACCCGGAACAGCGCCTGGCCCGGCTCGTCGAGCACCAGGCCCCGCAGCTGCTCGCCCGGTGGGCATTGGCCCGGACACGGCCGTCACGTTGTTGATCACGATGGGGGACAATCTGGAGCGCCTGAGCTGCGAGGCGTCCTTCGCCGCGCTGTGCGGGGTCAGCCCCATTGAGCACTCCTCGGGCTGCCGTCATTACCGTCGGCTCAACCGCGGGGGCGACCGGCAGTCAATGCCGCCCTGCACCGGATCGTGCACACCCGGCTGCGTTTCGACCCGCGCACCCGTGACTGCTGTGCGTGAGCGCCGCCTCAAGGAGGGCAAGACCCGGCGCGAAATCGTCCGATGCCTCAAGCGCTACGTCGCCCGGGAGGTCTTCGACCTGGTCAGACCCTCACCACCCTGCCCCCCGTCATAGGGGCAGCTGATACATGAGAGGGTCTGGCGGGTGAGTGAGACACCGGTGAACACCCTGCAGTACCGCTTTGACGGGCCAGAAGACGCTCCGGTCCTGATCCTGGGGCCCGCGCTGGGTACCACATGGCATATGTGGGACCGGCAGATACCGGAACTGACCCGCCACTGGCGCGTACTGCGCTTCGATCTGCCCGGCCACGGCGGCGCGCCCCCGCTGCCCACCGCCACCGTCGGGGAACTCGCCGACCGGCTGCTCGCCACCCTCGACCAGCTCGGCATCGAGCGCTTCGGCTACGCCGGCTGCTGCATCGGCGGCACTCTGGGCGCCGATCTCGCGCTGCGGCAGCCGCAGCGGCTCGCCTCGCTCGCCCTGGTGGGCTCGGCCGCCCGGTTCGGCCCGGCCGAGGGCTGGGGCGTACGGGCCTCCGAGGCCCGGGCGCACGGGCTCGGCCCGGCCGCCAGGTCCGCCCCCGAGGGCTGGTTCACCCCGGCGTTCGCCGCGGCCCAGCCCGCCATAGTGGACTGGGCCGTACAAATGGTCCGTACGACCGATGTCCTCAGCTATGCGGCCGCCTGCGAGGCGCTCGCCGCCTTCGACATCCGGGCCGGGCTCGACCGCATCGGCGTGCCCACGCTGGTCCTGGTGGGCGCCGAGGACCAGGTCACCCCGCCCGCCGACGCCAGGGTGCTGGTCGCGGGCATCCATGACGCGCGACTCGCCGTGGTGCCCAACACCCGCCATCTGGCTCCGGTCGAGCAGCCCGCGGCCGTCACCGATCTGCTGGTGCGCCACTTCACGGCGACGCAGCCGCCGGTGCCTCCGCGGACGGGTGGGTCTGCTCAGCCGCCGCCGTCCGCCGTGATGCCGACGGCGCTGCTGACGCCTCCACCGGCACCGGGTGCGCGTGGGGCTACCGGGGCGGAGGGCGGCCCCGTGGTGCCGGGTGCGGCTGCCGGGCCCGGCTTGCCGGACATGTCCGGTGCGCAGGGCGCCCCTGGCGCGCCCGCCGCCTTTGGCGCGGACGGCGCCTCCGGGATGCCGTCCGCCGTCTCCGGCGCACCCGATGCCGCCGCACCGTCGGCCTCCTCGTTCGTCGGCGGCCCGCCGGTGGGCTGGCCGCCCGGCGGGCCCGCCCCTGCCGGGCCGTTCGCCGGCGGGCTCGCGTCCGAGCCCGCACCGGAGGGCAGCGGCCCGGGCGGCCATGCCCCGGTGCCCCCGCCGGCGGGTGTGTTCGGCCCGCCGCCCGTCACCGGTGTGCCCGGCCCGGCCGCGCCCGGCGACGACCAGGCCCAGGCCGGTCCTCCGGTGTTCCCGTCCCACGGGCCCGCACCTACGACCCCGGGCCGGATCCGGCCGGCCGTCCCGGACGACGGATCCGCCGTCCCGGCTTCGGAAGCGACCGCGTTGCTGGGCATCACCCCGGCCCGGACGGGAACCCGGCCGCCCACGCCGCAGGGCCCTTCCGGCCCCGTGGCGGAGGCGTTCGGCCCGGCCCCGGCCGGACCCGGCGCAGATCAGCCCCGAACGCCCGCGTCGTACGAGGCACCCGTCGTCCCCGCCCCGGAGGCGACCGCCCGGGAGGATGCCGAGGCCGACGCCTACCGCCGCGGCATGCGGCTCCGCCGCCATGTGTTCGGGGACGCCCATGTCGACCGGGCCGAAGCCGACAAGGACGGCTTCACCGCCGACTTCCAGGACTTCGTCACCCGCTCCGCCTGGGGTGAGACCTGGGCCCGGCCGGGGCTCGACCCGCGCACCCGCTCGCTGCTCACGCTGACCGCCCTCACCGTCGGCGGGCATCTGGAGGAGCTGGCCCTGCACACCCGTGCCGCGCTGCGTCTCGGCGTCACACCCGACGAGATCAGGGAGACGCTCCAGCACACCGCCCTCTACTGCGGGCTCCCCGCCGCGAGTGCGGCCTTCGCGGTCGCGCGACGCACCGTGACGGAGGAGGCGGAGCGGACGGAGCCGCGGGAGCGGCAGGCGTAGCAGGATGGGGGCCATGAAGCTGACCAAGCACAGTCACGCCTGTGTCCGCCTGGAGAAGGACGGACGGACGCTCGTCATCGACCCCGGCGTCTTCAGCGAGGCGGACGCCGCCGTCGGTGCCGATGCCGTGCTCATCACCCATGAGCACCCGGACCACTTCGACGAGGACCGGCTGCGGGCCGCCCTCGAGGCCGACCCGGCCGCCGAGTTGTGGACACTGCGCAGCGTCGCGGAGCAGGTGTCGGCGGCCTTCCCCGGCCGGGTGCACACCGTCGGCGAGGGCGATGCCTTCACCGCCGCGGGCTTTGACGTCCAGGTGCACGGCCGACTGCACGCCGTGATCCATCCTGACCTTCCGCGGATCACCAACGTCGGCTATCTCGTGGACGGTTCGGTCTTCCACCCCGGCGACGCGCTGACCGTTCCCGGGCAGCCGGTGGACACCCTGATGGTGCCCGTGATGGCGCCCTGGAACAAGGTCGCCGAGGTCGTCGACTACGTCCGGGAGGTCCGGCCGCGCCGCGCCATCGACATCCACGACGCGCTGCTCACCGACCTCGCCCGGCCCATCTACGACCGGATGCTGGGCCCGGACGGGCCGGGGGTCTCCGGCGCCGGGCATGCGCGGCTGGCGGCGGGGCAGAGCATCGACCTGTGACGGCCGGAGAGCCGGGCGCCGCAGACCTGACGGCCGGGGAGCCGCGACTGTCCGACCCGGCCGTTAGGGTGGCCGCATGCGCATCGCCACCTGGAATGTGAACTCGGTCTCCGCCCGTCTCCCCAGGCTGCTGGCCTGGCTGGAGAGCAGCGGCACGGACGTGCTGTGCATACAGGAGACCAAGTGCGCCGCCGATCAGTTCCCCACCGAGGAGCTGCGTGAACTCGGCTATGAATCCGCGGTCCACGCCACCGGCCGGTGGAACGGCGTGGCACTGGTCTCCCGGGTCGGGCTGGCGGGCGTGGTCGAGGGGTTGCCCGGCGGTCCCGCGTATGAGGGCGAGCAGGAGCCGAGGGCCATCTCCGCGGACTGCGGCCCGGTGCGCGTCTGGTCGGTCTATGTGCCCAACGGCCGTGAGGTCGGCCATGACCACTATGCGTACAAGCTCCGCTGGCTGGAGTCGCTGCGTGCGGTGGCCGCCGCCGAGGCGGCCCGGGAGCGGCCGTTCGCGGTTCTCGGCGACTTCAACATCGCCCCCACCGATGAGGACGTCTACGACCCGGCCGTTTTCGAGGGCGCCACGCATGTCACGCCCGCCGAGCGCGCCGCGCTCGCGGCCCTGCGCGACGCCGGCCTGTCCGATGTGGTGCCCCGCCCGCTGAAGTACGACCACCCGTACACCTACTGGGACTACCGTCAGCTGTGCTTCCCCAAGAACCGGGGCATGCGCATCGACCTCGTCTATGGCAACGCCCCCTTCGCCGAGGCGGTCAAGGACGCCTACGTCGACCGGGAGGAGCGCAAGGGCAAGGGCGCCTCGGACCACGCTCCGGTCGTCGTCGACCTGGAGATCCAGTCGTCGACCTGAAGATCTGAGGACCCGGTCTCCCGGCCCTGCCCGGGCGCCCGCCCGCTACACCAGCTCGTGCAGGTCCACGGCGTCGGCGAACACCTTCATCCCGGCGTCATTGGGGTGCAGATGATCGCCGCCGTCGTAGCGCGGCAGCATCCGGTCCGGGTGTTGTGGGTCGCGGATCGCGGCGTCGAAGTCGAATACCGCGTCATAGGTCCCGGAGTCCGCCCGGATGTCGGCGTTGATCGCGGAGCGCTGTGCCTCGGCCGCCTCGGTGCAGTCGTGGAAGCCACCGCAGGGTGCGATGGTCGCGGCGATGACCCGGATGCCGCGCTCGTGCGCGCGCGCCGCGACCGACCGGAGCACGGCGATCACCTGGGAGGCCTTGGTGTCCGCCCGGATGTCGTTGACGCCCTCGAAGACGATGACCGCGCGGGCCGTGGTCTGGGCCAGCACATCGCGCTCCAGCCGGTGTCCCGCGCTGACTCCGCTCAGCGTGCCGCTGGCCCCGTTGCCCGGGTAGCGGTCCTTGACCACCTGGTTTCCCGAGATCCCGCTGTTGAGCACCCCCAGGGCGGGCACCGCGTGCTGCGCCCGCAGCCGGCGTGCCAGCAGGTCCGGCCAGCGGCCGTTGGCCTCGGGCGTCGAGCGCTCGCCGTCGGTGATCGAGTCGCCCAGTGCCACCACCGACCCCGGCCCGCCGCCGACGTCCACCCCGGTCAGCAGCGGCCAGGTGGACAGGGTGCCGGGGTAGCCGGCGGCGCCCAGGTCGGCCGTCCGGTCTCCGCTGTCATCGGCCGAGAGGAAGGAGCGCTGGTTGGTGTAGTTGTGCAGCGGCACCGCCCGTACCGTCCCCGGCAGGTGGATGCTCACCAGCAGGTTGGCGTCCGGGGGCACCCGGAATCCCACCGGGTCGCTGAACTGCTGGGCCCCGGCGGGGATTTCGGCCTGTGCCCGGCCGTCGAAGGTCAGTGCCCTGGGCCGGTCCACGGCCGCCGCACCCTTCCGCTGCAGGGCCACGGTCGCATGGCCGATCCGCACCGGCTGCGGGGCAAAGGTGTTCTCCAGCCGGATACGGGTCCGGGGGCCGCCCGCGCTGCCGTGCACCACCAGTCGCAGGGTCCGGTTGGTCCAGGGTCCCACCGTGGTGTACCCGGAGGTGGGCGCCGCCCAGCTGCCGGTCCACCCGTTCGTGGGGGCGCGCAGGGCCATGGAGAAGATGTGCAGGCCGGGCGCGGTGGGCAGCACCAAGGAGTCGATCTTCCGGCCGCGTGCGACGGGCACCGTCACCGCGTACAGCCGGGTGGTCTCCTTGCGCTGGCCCTCGCGCGCATTGAGGTGGGGGAGACCGATGGCCTTGGTGGTGAGCGGACCGCGGCGCCAGTCAGGCGCGGCCAGCCGGTAGCTGCTGTGTGATCCATCGGCGTAGCGCACCGTGCCGGTGCCGCTCGTCCCGCCGCCCGGTCCCGCCTTGGTGGCGCTCGCCACCAGGAAGGAGAGCGCCTCTCCGCTGCCGCTCAGCCGCACGGGCTGTCCGGCGGCGCGTACATTGTCCGGTTTCCCGGCGGGGGAGCGTGGCCAGCGCAGTGGTGCGCCGTCGATGTGCAGTACGCGCCCCGGCGTCCATCCGGCCGCCCTGAGGTCCTGGGCGGAGAAGGAGTCGCCCGCACCGTCGAAGTCCGCCGTCCGGGGGCGGGCGTTGTCGCTGACCGCCGCATTGTCGAAGAGCCGCTCCAAGGGGAGCGGCTCTGCTCGCTGTTCGGCGGTGCCGGCGAGGGCGGGAGCGTTCGCCATGGCAATGGCGCAGCCGGTGGCCGCCGCGACGACCGATGTGGCCGTCCACCGTCTGCGGCGTGTTCTTCCGATCGTCGATGCCCCGAGCATGTGCGTCATGCCTCCCGGCGTTCCCGGCTCCGACAGTGGCGGGATGAAGCTAGGGAGACATCGGGGGAACGTCAAGGAGGCCGAACGGTCATGCACTCCGCAGCGTGCCGGTGGTGGGGCCATCTGCGCGAGTGCGATCCTGGCAGTATGAACATTCCCTTTTTGGACGGCTGGCGCAAGCGGCACGGCATGGCGCGTGGGGTGGCCGTGCCCGCCTCCGGCGACTGGGACCCGGAAGGCCTGGGCGGGTTGCTGTCGGAGTGCGAACTGCTGCGCGCGCAGGCGCAGTCGGCGGGCGTCGCGCTCGATGACTCGCCGTCGTCCTTGGAGGCGCTGGACCAGCTGCAGCCGCGCTGGCGGGAGGACGAGGAGCTGCAGTCCTGGCTGGGCAATGACGCGGGCCTGTATCTGGGCACGGTCGTCGTCCGTACGGTCACGGGCGCCGCATGGCAGATCTGGTCCAATGGCCAGCCGGTGGTGCGGCTGGCCAACGGCCGCGAGATCGATGTCGTCGAGGCGGGCCACGCCTGGGCGGCGGACGGCGCCCCGGAGCTCTCGCAGCTCTATGCGGAGCTTTCGGAGAACTGAGCGGCCGCGTCCCGCGCCTCCCTCAGCTGATGAACCGGATGGTGTACTCCAGCTGCCAGCGGTCCGCGCGGACCACGATGTCCGAGGTCTCCACCGCGCGGTCGTCGCCGTCGAAGTGGGTGCGCTCGACGACCGTGACGCACTGGCCCGCGGCGCAGCCGAGCGCCTCGGCCTCGGGCGTGGTCGCCGGCCGCGAGCCCACCAGCTCCCGCGCCCGCACCACCCGGATCCCGATGGCCGCCAGCCGTCCGCGCACCCCGCGCCGGGCGTACGGCCCCCGCTCGGGGTGGACCACATCGGTGCCCTCGGTCACCGAGAGCGGTTCCCAGCTGGTGGCGAGCTGCACCGGATGCCGGTTGGCCAGGTATTCGTACTCGGTGCACAGCACGGGCTCGCCCGGCGCGATGCCCAGCCGGTCGGCGATCGGCCCCGGGGCGGGGAGCTGGCTGGAGGAGGCCTCCCAGGTCAGGGCGGCGCTCCTGATCATGGCGCGGTCCGGGGAGCGGAGCTCCACGGCGTCCTGTCCCTGGTATCCCCGGATCTCCGCGGCGAACGGCGAGTCGACCGCGCCCGTCGAGCGCAGCAGGGTGCCCAGCGGGGAGCGGTCGCTGACGAACACGCCCCGCCCGAACCGGCCTTCCGCGTAGCCGGCGGCCTTGAGCACCCGCACCGCGCGGTCCACGGTCTGGTCGCTGGCCGCATAGGCCCGTTTGAGCTCGGAGCGGGAGGGGATCTTGGCGCCCACCGGGAGCGAGCCCTCGTCGATGCGCCGCCGCAGGTCGTCCGCGATGCACAGATATACGGGCCTGCTGTCGCCCACGCCGGGCTCCCTTCCCCCATGTTCCCCCAACCGAACCCACAGGCTAGGTACCCAGGCTCGGTCTGGGTACCTAGGGCAAATGGCGGTCAATACGGCTTTGATCCCCTATTCATGCGTGTCACCGGTGAAGTCCCGTATTCGGGTGGATAGTTTGCTCCGACTGCGAGAGGGCGAGCGCCGAGAGTGAGTAGCTGAGCATGGCCGTCGACCCGCTGATCGAACTGCGTGGCGTCAACAAGCACTACGGAAGCCTGCATGTCCTGCAGGACATCGACCTCACCGTCGGCCGCGGGGAGGTGGTGGTGATCATCGGCCCCTCCGGTTCCGGCAAGTCCACCCTGTGCCGGACCATCAACCGGCTGGAACCAGTGGACTCCGGCACCATCACCCTCGACGGGCAGCCGCTGCCCGCGGAGGGCCGGGCGCTCGCCCGGCTGAGGGCCGAGGTCGGCATGGTCTTCCAGTCCTTCAACCTCTTCGCCCACAAGACCGTGCTGGCCAATGTCTCGCTGGCCCAGGTCAAGGTCCGGGGCCGCGGCCGGGAGGAGGCCGACGGGCGCTCGCGCGAACTGCTGGAGCGGGTCGGGCTGCTCGCCCACGCCGAGAAGTACCCCGCCCAGCTCTCCGGCGGCCAGCAGCAGCGGGTGGCGATCGCCCGCGCGCTGGCCATGGACCCCAAGGCGCTCCTCTTCGACGAGCCGACCTCCGCACTGGACCCGGAGATGATCAACGAGGTGCTGGAGGTCATGCAGCAACTCGCCCGGGACGGCATGACGATGGTCGTGGTCACCCATGAGATGGGCTTCGCCCGCTCCGCCGCCAACCGCGTGGTCTTCATGGCGGACGGCCGGATCGTCGAGGACCGCACCCCCGAGGAGTTCTTCACCGCCCCCGAGAGCGACCGGGCCAAGGACTTCCTCTCCAAGATCCTCAAGCACTGAGCGGGGTGACGACACAGATGACGACACAGATGACGACACGGATGAGGCCCGTCCGCCGGTGCGCCGTCCTGGCGCTCACCGCACTCGCGCTGCTCGCCGCCGCCTGCGGCAAGTCGGGCAGCCCCCCGGTCAAGGGGCCCAAGCCGGAGAGCCTGCCGGTCTACCGCGTCGACACCGGCTTCCGGCTGGAGTCCTCGCCCACCTGGCGGGCGGCCAGGAACCGCGGCCATCTGGTGGTCGGGGCCAAGGAGGACCAGCCCTATCTGGGCGAGAAGGACCCGGCGACCGGCGTCTACTCCGGCTTCGACATCGAGATCGCCAAGATGATGTCCGCCTCGCTCGGCTTCGCTCCCCGGACCATCGCCTTTCGCACCATCGCCTCCGCCAACCGCGAAACCGCCCTGCAGAACGGCCAGATCGACTACTACGTCGGTACCTACACCATCAACGACCTGCGCAAAAAGCAGGTCGGCTTCGCCGGCCCGTACTACATCGCCGGGCAGTCGCTGCTCGTCCGCAAGGACGAGCACGGCATCAACGGGCCGCAGGACCTGGCCGGAAAGCGGGTCTGTTCGGCCGTCGGCTCCACCCCGCTGATGCGCATCCAGCGCGACTATCCCAAGATCCAGGCCGTCGCCTATGACACCTACTCGATCTGCGTGGACAACCTCCTCAGCTACCAGGTGGCCGCCGTCACCACCGACGACACCATCCTGATGGGCTTCGCCGCCAAGGCCCCCGACGAGCTGAAGCTGGCCGGCCGGCCCTTCTCCAAGGAGCCCTACGGCATCGGCGTCCCGCGCGGGGACACCGCCCTGCGATTCGCCCTGGACGACGCCATCGAGACCCATGAGAAGAACGGCGACTGGAAGAAGGCGTACGACGCGACGCTCGGCCTGTCCGGCGTCCCCGCCCCGCGGCCGCCCGCCGTCGACCGCTACCCGGCGAGCTGAGGCCCCAGTGAACGTACTCACCGACAACTACTCGCTCTATGGCAAGGGCCTGCTCGGCACCGTCGAACTCACCGTCTACGCCTCGCTGCTGGCGCTCGTCCTCGGCTTCGCGATGGCCTCCTTCCGGGTAGCCCCGGTCGCCTCGCTGCGCGCCCTCGGCACCGCCTGGGTGGCGGTGCTCCGCAACACACCGCTGACCCTGCTGTTCTTCGCGGTGCTGCTCGGGCTGCCGCGCTTCGGGCTGGTGCTGCCCTTCCAGCTGTTCGCGGTGCTCGCCCTCGGCTGCTACACCTCGGCCTTCATCTGCGAGGCGGTCCGCTCCGGCATCAACACCGTGCCGGTGGGCCAGGGCGAGGCGGCCCGCAGCCTGGGGATGACCTTCGGGCAGACGCTGGGCGCCGTCGTCCTGCCGCAGGCCTTCCGCTCGGTCATCCCGCCCATCGGCTCCACGCTGATCGCGCTCGCCAAGAACTCCGCGATCGCGGGCTCCTTCAGCGTCACCGAACTGCTCAGCACCTACAAGACCTTGGGCGAGCTGGGCTACAGCACCATCTGGACCTTCGTCTGGATCGCCGTCGGCTATCTGATCGTGACCCTGTCCATCAGTGCGGTCTTCAACGTGCTGGAGAAGCGCTGGGGAGTCGCCCGATGACCGGTACCGCCCTCTATGACGTCCCCGGCCCGCTGGCGGTCCGCCGGCACCGGCTCTACGGAGTGCTGGCGACCCTGGCCATCCTCGCCCTGATCGGCTATGTGATCCATCTCCTCCTCGTCACCCACCAGTTCACCGCCGCCAAGTGGACTCCCTTTGAATACCGGGGAATTCAGGAGCTGTTGCTGCGCGGGCTGGGCAATACGCTCAAGGCCTTCGGCTATGCCGCAGTGCTCTCCCTCGCCCTCGGCGCCGTACTCGCCTGCGGCCGGCTCTCCGACCACCGGGTGCTGCGCTGGAGCGCCACGCTGCTGGTGGAGTTCTTCCGGGCGATGCCGGTGCTCGTGATGATCTTCTTCGTCTTTGTCGCCCTGCAGGTCCAGCCGTTGCCCGCGCTGGTCACCGGGCTGACGCTGTACAACGGCTCGGTGCTCGCGGAGGTCTTCCGCACCGGCGTCGACTCCGTGGAACGCGGCCAGCGGGAGGCGGCGTTCGCGCTGGGCATGCGCAAGACACAGGCGATGACCCATGTCCTGGTGCCACAGGCGGTGCGGGCGATGCTGCCGACGATCATCAGCCAGCTGGTGGTCGCGCTCAAGGACACCTCGCTGGGCTTCCTGATCACCTATGAGGAGTTCCTGCACGCGGGCAAGCTCATCGCCGGCAATCTCGACTACGACCTGCCGTTCATCCCCGTCGTCATGGTCATCTCCCCGATCTACATCGGGATGTGCATGCTGCTGTCCTGGTTCGCCACCTGGGTGGCCAGGCGGGAGCGGCGCAGCCCCAAGACCGAGGCGGTGGAGGTCGCCCCCGCCGAGCCGGGCACCCTGCTGGTGGGCCCGGCCGGGCACCCGCACACTCAGGACCCGGAGGGGTGACTCCGATACTCCGGATGTGGTGTCCGATTCGTTCAAGACGCGATGGATCTTCCTGACTAGCGTCCAGGGCATGCGCGAATTGTCACTATCCCGGGCCGAGTCGGAGCCGGCTGTGAAAACCGTCAAGATCGGCATCGGTCTGCCCAACGCCATCCCCGGCCGTCCGCCCCAGGAGATCGCCCGCTGGGCCCGGGACGCGGAACGCCTCGGCTTCCACTCCCTGGGATCCATTGACCGCCTGGTCTACGACATCCTCGACCCGCTGGCGTGCCTGGCCATCGCGGCCACGGTGACCGAGCGGGCCCGGTTGTTCACCAGCGTGCTCAACGTCGGCTGGCGCAACAACCCGGTCCTGCTCGCCAGGGAGCTCGCCACGGTCGACCTGGTCTCCGGCGGTCGGCTGACCGCGGGCCTGGGTATCGGCGGCTGGCCGGACGACTTCACCGCTAGCGGCACACCGTCGGCGGGTCACGGCAAGCTCTTCGACGAGGCCCTGCTGGAGATGCGCCGGGTGTGGGACGGCGAGGTGAAGAGCGTGGCGGGCACCATGCCACGGCCCGCGGCCGGACGGCCCCGGCTGCTCATCGGCGGACTCGTCCGGCCCGGCTACGCCCGGGCCGCCCGCTTCGGCGACGGCTGGGTCGCCCCCGGCCAGGGCCACGACCTCCTGACCGCCGGCATCCGGGGCGTCAACGAGGAGTGGGCCCGGGCGAACCGCCCGGGCCGGCCCCAGGTGTTGGTCGGGCGTTACGTCTCCTGCGGTCCCGACGCCGAGGCCCAGGCGACCGAAGCCATCGCGCACTACTACGGGTCACCGGAGTCGCCGATGTACCCCCCGATGCGCGCCGCCGCCCTGGACTCGGACGAGCGGCTGCGCACCGAGCTCATCGCCCTCGCCGAGGCCGGTGCCGACGATCTGCTGCTGTTGCCCTGCTCCGGCTCGCCGGACCAGGTACGCCTGACGGCCGAGGCACTGGAGCGGGTGGGCGCCCGCCGCAACCCCACCTTTGAGTTCACGGTCTGAAACGGTCTGAAATGGAAGGAGCTTGTGTGATGGCCGGGTTGACAGGTGTCGAGGGCCCCGTGTTCCGTCCCGGGGACCCCGGATACACCGAGGAGGCCCAGGCCTTCGACCGGTCCGTACGGCATCGGCCCGCGCTGATCGTCGGCGCGACGAGTGCAGGTGATGTGGTGGCCGCGGTCCGCTTCGCCCGGGACCACGGCCTGGGGGTCGCGGTGCAGAACACCGGCCATGGCGTGGCGCTGCCCGCCGACGGCGCCCTGCTGATCTCGACCCGGCGGATGAACGGGTACCAGGTCGACCCCGAGCGGCGTACGGTGCGGCTGGAGGCGGGCGTGCTGTGGCAGGACGTGATCCCGGCCACGGCCCGGCACGGCCTCGCTCCGCTCAATGGCTCCGCGCCGTTCGTCGGTGCCGTCTCCTATGTGCTGGGCGGCGGACTCGGGGTCCTTTCCCGTCTCCATGGCTACGCGGCCGACCATGTGCGCCGGCTCGATGTGGTCACCGCCGACGGGGAGTTGCGAAGGGCCTCTCCCGAGGAGAGCCCGGATCTGTTCTGGGCGTTGCGCGGCGGCAAGGGCAACTTCGGGGTGGTCACGGCACTGGAGCTCGGGCTCATCGAGGTGTCCCGGCTCTACGGCGGCGGACTCTACTTCCCCGCCGAGGCGACCCGGGACGTCCTCCATGTCTACCGGGACTGGGCCACCCGGATGCCGGACGAACTGAGCTCGTCCTGGGTGATGATGCCGTTCCCCGACGCGCCCGAGGTGCCCGAGGCGCTGCGCGGCCGCTTCGCGACCCATCTGCGGCTGGCGTATCTCGGCTCCCCCGAGGAGGGTGCCCGGCTGATCGAGCCGCTGCGCCGGGTGGCCACCCCGCTGCTCGACACGGTCACCGATATGCCCTACACGGAGGTCGGCAGCATCCACAACGACCCGCCGATCCCGGGTGCGTACCACATCAACACCTTCCAGCTGACCCGGCTGGACCACGGTACGGTCGAGGCCCTGCTGCGGCTCGCCGGGCCGGGTACGGACAGCCCGGTCGGGCTGGAGATCCGCCAGCTCGGCGGCGCGCTCGCCCGGCCTCCGCTGGTGCCCAACGCGGTGGCCCACAACAAGGCCGGATTCCAGGTCTATTCGGCCGGTGAGCTGGGCGTGGGGAACGACGACGCGGTCCGCGCCGCCCAGGACCGGGTCGTCGAGGAGCTGCGGCCGTGGAACAGCGGCGGACGCACCCTCAACTTCCTGGCCGGGGTCGCGCACACCGACCCCGAAGACGTCCGCCAGGCGTTCACCGAGGAGGCCTACCGGCGGCTCGTCAAGATCAAGTGCCAGTACGACCCGGGCAACACCTTCCGTTTCAACCACAACATCCCGCCCGTCAACTGAGCCCCAGTCACCCCCTAGAGTGTGGCCATGGCCGAAGGGACGTACCAGCTGCCGCCGGACATCGCCAACTTTGTGAACCGGCACGACGAGCAGGCGCGGGCCTGCCGGGCCGCCGCGGAGCGGAACGGGCAGGCCCGCCCGCTGGTGATCACGCTCAGCGGACTCTGTGGAAGCGGCAAGACGGAACTGGCATTCCGCATCGCCCGGAAACTTTACGAGGACTACCAACCCGATGGAGTCCTCTATATCGACCTCGACGAGCTCCGGCGCGGCGGAGTCGTGGAGACCGCCGATGCCCAGGGCAAGTTGCTCGGGTCCCTGGGAGTGCGGGGGGAGTTCCTTGAACAATCGTTCGCGGCCCGGCACCGGCAGTACTGGGATCAGACGGGCCGGAAGCGGCTGGTCGTTGTTGTCGACAACGCGCGTTATGGCACTGAGCTGCTGCCCCTGCTCCCGTCATCCAGCGAGAGCGTGGTGATCGCCGCCAGCCATGGACAGCTGCGGGACCTGGAGAACGGCGCTGCCGTCGAACTCCCGCTGCGCCCCTTAACCGATGAGCACGCCAGGGAACTGTTGCACCGTATTGTCGCGGATCCCCGGCTGGCCGAGGAACCCGAGGCGGTGGAGGGGTTTGTGCGCCTGTGCTCCGGACTGCCCGTCGCCCTGCATGTCGCGGGCCGCTGGATGCGTAACCACCGCCGCCGCTCCCTCTCCCGGCTGCTCACCGAACTCGCGGCCGAAGTGGAGGAGAAGGGCCTGCCCGAGGTCGATGTCGATGCGGTATGGAACATCGTCTATCGAGAGCTGAGCCGCGAGGCCGCCCGGCTCTACCGGCTGCTCCCGGAACACCCTGGATTGTCCCTCTCGGCCGAGGCTGCCGCTGCGCTGTTGGATCAGGGCAAGGATGCCGCCGACGACGCCTTGGACGAGCTTGAGTCGGCCGGACTGGTGGAGATCAGGGATGGGCGGCTGCGCCTGCACGAACTGCTGCGCGCGCACGCTCGGCGGTGCGCTCGACGCGATGGCGACGCGGCAGAGCCGGCCGACGCCCGGCGGGTGCTGGTCCGTTGGTATCTCCGTCAGGCACAGCGTGCGGACGCGATGGCGGCGGGCGAACGCCTGACTTTCGGCATGCCTGTTCCGCATACTCCGTCCGCTCCCGATGTGACCTTCGCCGGGAAGCCGGATGCGTTGCACTGGCTGGAGACCGAACGCCATGCGCTCTACGGTTGTGTGGCTCTCGCCCACGCACTGGGGATGGACGAGGAGGCATCGGCCCTGTGCGAACCCGTGTGGACGCACTACCTGGACCATCCGCACTACGCCGATGTCCTCGACGCCTTCCGTACCGGCCTTGCGTCGGCCCAGCGCGCCGGGCGGTCGGCATTCACCATCCGGATGCGCTGTCAGCTGGCCCGCCCGCTATGGGAGCAAGGGCACTTCGTGGAGGCCGAGGCCGAACTGCGGCGCGCAATGAACGGGCTGAGCCTGCTGGGGAGTTCCGAGAGGGAGCGCAAGCTGGGCGGGTCAGTGCTGGAGTTCCGCGGGAGGCTGCGCTTCGCCCAGCGGGACTGGACCGGCGCGGCGCAGGACTTCGAGGCGTCCCTCGCGGTGCACCGCGCGCTGAAGAATGCCTACGGTGTGATGCTCCAGCAGCACCAGCTGGGACAGGCACTCGCCGCTCTCGGCCAACCGGAACGGGCCGTGGCGCTGTTGGAGCAGGCGCACCGGGCGGCGCGGGAACTCGGCCGTGAGCGCATGACCGCGCGCACCGGGTTCGAACTGGCCCAAGTGCTACGGCGTCTGGGGCAGCTGACCGAAGCGGGTGGGCTGTATACGGCGGCCCTGGATGCGGCGCGAGCGCGCGGATCCGAGTACGACCAGGCGCGGATCCACGATGCGCTGGGCGTCCTCGCCGAGGAGACCGGGGACGAGGCCGGGGCACGGGAGCACCAGGACGCGGCCCGCGCCATCCGCGAGCGGTGCGGAGCACTCGTCCGGCCCACTCAGTAAACCTGTTGTCCGGCCTCGTCTGCCTCGGCGGTCCTGAGCCGGACTCGGAAGGGACGGCCGCCGGTCACACAGACGAGGGTGGATGGCAGCTCCGAGTCCGTGCTCAGCCAGGTGTGGACGGCCGAGAGCACAGCGGCCGGGTCGGCGGTCAGGACGCGGCCGTTCTGCTGCACCCAGGGCTCGATGTGGACCGAGAGCAGCGTGCCACGGTGGGTGCGTGCCACACACAGGGCGGGTGTCAGGACGGCCGCCGCCAGTCGGCAGGCCGGGTACTCGGCCAGTACCTGGGCGGTCCATCCGGTCGCGGTCCAGGACGCGCCATGCGCGGCCGCCGGGCGGGAACGGGCCCGGAGGTAGAGCAAGGCGGCGCTCTGGAGCTGGCGTTCACCGGCCGTGCCGTACTCGGCGGCCAGGTGCTGGGCGGGTGCACCGAGATGGGCGGGGAAGCGCTCGACATGCACCTCGTTCCCGCTGATATGGGTGCGGATGGCGAAGGCGGTGGGCTCCCGGGCGGGTGGTGAGGGCTTGGGCAGGGGGCGGATGTCCACTGGTCCGGGCGGTGGAGTGAGGCCGAGCCGTCCGTACAGCTCCTTGCGCAGTCGCTCCAGCGCTCTTCCCTGTTCGGCGAACGCGGATTGGGCCAGCGCGTGTACGGTCCCGGGGCGGTGTGCTTGTAGCGCGGCCTCCAACCGTTCGGGACCGACCAGGCGGGGGCTGTGGGCCAGGAGTTTGGCCATGGGGCTGCCCGGGATCAGTTCAGCGCCCCCATCGCAGGCCACGATCAACGGGCGGTCCAGGGCCGCGGCGTAGAGCGCCGTCGAGCCATGGTCGGTGATCACCGCATCGGCCGCGATGAGCACCGCGCCCCAGTCCTCATACGGCCTGGCCAGGATCATCCCGGCATCGAGCGCCGGGGCCAGCTGCTGGGAGAGGTCGAAAGTCCCGATCCTGCTGTGCTCGTTGGGATGCAGTATCAGAGCCGACTGGTAGTCGTCGTGGGGCAGTTGGGAGGCCAGCCGGGCCGGCAGGTCCGGGCGGCGAGCCAGCAGTGACTCGGGGCCCCAGGTCGAGGTGAGGACTATCAGCTTCCGCCCGCCGGTGCCCAGGGCCGCCCGGTATCCGTCGCGGTGAGCGCGGGATTCCAGGATCCGGTCGAGCGTGGGGTCGCCGACCACGGCCGCATGGGTCGCGGCTGGTGGGCAGTGGGCAGCCAGGCGGGCGACTTGGCTGGGGTGAGCCAGCGCGTGGAGGGTGGCCATGGCGTGACCGTCCGACAGCAGGTGGGCCGGGTCGAGCCCGGAGGGCAGGCCGTATGAACCTTCCTGGTCCACGGTCTTGTTGAAGCCGGCGCCGTGCGGGAGCAGCACGCGCGGCCCCCGCAGCAGCCGCAGTTCACCCTTGGGGCTGGCCGCCAGGATCAGGTCGAACGAGCGTCGGCGGGCCGTGGCCCAGGGGATGGTGCGTGCCCGGGTGTGTTCGATCGCGGCCAGGGCCTGAACGTCGAAGTCGGAACCCGGGACGAGGGTGAAGAGGCGCTGGATGCGATCGTCACCGGCGAATACCGGGAGGACGTCCAGCAGCCGGTGGAGGGCGGTCGCCGACCGAACGGCGAACAGCACGGTCCTGCTGCCTGCTGCCTGCTGCCCGCTGCCCGCTGCCCGCTGCCCGCTGCCCGCTGGGTCAGTGTTCATGGTAGGGCAGGGGGTTTCCGCGTGTATGCCTTTTCTGCAGATCGGCGAGGGTATCAACGGGTCGGACGGCGGCATGCCGGAGATCGTACCCGTGGGGATCAGGCGGGGATCAGGGGAGTTGGCGCCGCAGGGCCGGGCGAGCAGAATGCGCCCATGAGTGACTGGGGGATCGCATTGATCGCGGCGGGTTCGGCGCTGGCCGGCAGTGTTGTCACGGGGTTGTTCGGGCGCAGCGCGGGTGACCGGCAGGCGGAGGCGGCCCGGGCCACGGCTCGGATGACGCTTGAGGAGCAGCGGGCCGCACGGGTGCTGGAGCTGCGGCGGCAGACCTATGTGGGGTTTCTGCAGGCGGCGGAGGCCGTGTTGCTGACGCAGCGGACGGGGGAGGGGCTCCGGAGCGATCGCGCCGATCTGCAGCGGGTGCTGGGTGCGGTGTCGTT
Organism: Streptomyces xingningensis; assembly: GCF_054957865.1. NCBI lineage: Bacteria > Bacillati > Actinomycetota > Actinomycetes > Kitasatosporales > Streptomycetaceae > Streptomyces > Streptomyces xingningensis. Next base: position 11,405 of record NZ_JBDJPF010000019.1, on the reverse strand, counting down.
GGAGGGGCCGGAGGAGGTGGCCGGGGCGGCGCGTGAGCTGGTCGACCGCTATCAGCGGGGCCGTTCGCCGGACGAGCTGGAGGAGGCGAGGGCGGACTTCGTCCGGGCCGCCCGGGGCGCCCTGAGGGACGAGTGACTGCATAAATCGAAAACAAGGCCGAAGCTCGTGAGATTGACAGGCAGTCCTGGCCCGGCGAACCTGGCTGGCGGTGATCGGTGGGTGATCGGCGACAGGAGAGCCGGACGGCCGTCGAGCACCGCTGATGTGACGTCCCGGCGTTCGCCGGGTTTCCTGGATTTCTCGGAGGCAGTGGTGACAGAGGCACGCACGCACGGCGGGCGGTATGGAAAGGCGCTGGCGGCGATCGGCGCGGCCACGGCCCTGGCGGCCGTGGCGGCGGCCCCGGCGGGCGCCGCGACCCCGGCCCGTGGTGGTGAGCGTTATGTTGCCCTCGGTGACTCCTACACCTCCGGGCCGGGCATCCCGAGCCAGAGCGGCGGCGACTGCGCGCGGTCGAGTGTCAACTACCCGTCCCTCACGGCCAAGGCGCTGAAGCTGAAGTCCTTCAAGGACGTCAGCTGCAGCGGTGCGAAGACCGATGACATGTGGCGTGCGCAGGGTGCCAACGCACCCCAGCTCAATGCTCTCGGCAAGCACACCAGGATCGTCACGGTGGGCATCGGCGGCAATGACATCGGCTTCAGCGAGATCATCGGGACCTGTGTGAAGCTGTCCGTCACGGACCCGGCGGGCGCCCCCTGTCGCAAGCAGTACACCGCGGGCGGCACCGACCAGCTCACCGCGCGGGTCAACCGGGCCGCGCCCAAGGTCGCCCGGGTGCTGAAGGCCATTCACCAGCGGGCGCCGCACGCCCGGGTGGTACTGGCCGGCTACCCGTCGATCATGCCGGACAACGGGGTGGGCTGCTTCCCGTCCGTGCCGGTCGCCGCCGGTGACGTCCCCTACCTCCGGAACGCCGAGAAGCGGCTCAATGCGATGCTCAAGGCGCAGGCGGGCAAGGCGCACGTCCGCTACGCCGACACCTACCGGGCGACCGTCGGCCATGACGTCTGCCAACCGCAGGACAAGCGCTGGATCGAGGGCGCCCGGCCCGGCCGTCCGGCCGCGCCCTTCCACCCCAACGCCGACGGCGAGCGGGCCATGTCGCGGCCGGTGCTCGCCGAGTTGCGCAAGCACTGACCCCCGCAGCGCGTGCCACCTGTCGGTGAGCGGGCCCCGCGAGTAGGCTCCGGGACCCATTCGCCGACAGGGGAGGCAGCAGCGATGGCCGGTACCAGACCGACCGGATTCCGACATCTGCCCGTGCTCGCCGCGACGGTCACACTCGTCGCCGGGGTGGGCATCGCACCGTCCGCCCTCGCCCGGGGCATCAGCGGTGAGGTGCCCGCGCCCGCCAAGTCACCGCTGGCCGTCGGCAGTGGCGGGGCGGTGGCGAGCGTCGACGCCAATGCGTCGGCGGCCGGCATCGAGGTGCTGCGCAAGGGCGGCAATGCCGTCGACGCCGCGGTGGCCACATCCGCCGCGCTCGGGGTCACCGAGCCGTACTCGGGCGGCATCGGCGGTGGCGGCTACCTCGTCTACTACAACGCCAGATCCCACCGGGTCTTCACCATCGACGGCCGGGAACGTGCCCCGCTCACCGCCACCAAGGGCCTCTTCCTGGAGAAGGGGCGGCCGATCCCCTTCGACGACGCGGTCACCAGCGGGCTGAGCGTCGGCGTTCCGGGTACGCCCGCCACCTGGGACACCGCCCTGCGCAGCTGGGGCAGCAGATCGCTGGGGCAGCTGCTGAAGCCCGCCGAACGGCTGGCCCGCAAGGGCTTCACGGTCGACGAGACCTTCCGGCAGCAGACCGCCGACAACGCCAAGCGCTTCAAGGACTTCCCGGCCACCGCCAGGCTCTTCCTGCCGGGCGGCAGGCCTCCGGCCGTGGGCTCGACGCTGAAGAACCCCGATCTGGCGCGCACCTATGAGCTGTTGGGGAAGCAGGGCATCGGCGCCGTCTACGGCGGTGAGCTGGGGCGCGATCTGCTCAGGACGGTGCGCAGGCCGCCGGTCGACCCCGCGTCGGGGCGGCCGGCCCGGCCGGGCCGGCTGACCGAGCGGGACCTGCGGGCGTACTCGGTCAAGCGGCAGGCGCCGACGCACACCACCTACCGCGGTCTCGATGTGTATGGCATGGCCCCGTCCTCCTCCGGTGGCACCACGGTCGCCGAGGCGCTCAACATCCTGGAACGGGGCAACCTCCACCGGCTGGACCGGCAGACCTATCTGCACCGCTATCTCGAGGCGAGCCGCGTCGCCTTCGCCGACCGCAACCGGTGGGTCGGCGATCCGGCTCAGGAGAAGGTGCCCACCGGCGAGTTGACCTCCAAGCGGTTCGCCGATGCCCGCTCCTGCCTGATCAGCGACAAGAAGGCGCTGACCAGCCCGCTCGCCCCCGGTGACCCGCGCCACCCGGCGCCCTGCGCGGCGCACCGCCGGGCGGCGCCCACCCCCTATGAGGGGCAGCAGACCACTCATCTGACGGTGGCCGACAAGTGGGGCAATGTGGTCGCCTACACCTTCACCATCGAACAGACCGGCGGCAGCGGAATCACCGTCCCCGGACGGGGATTCCTGCTCAACAACGAGCTGACCGACTTCTCCTTCACCCCGGTGAGCCCGGGCGTCCACGACCCCAACCTGCCGGGGCCGGGCAAGCGCCCGCGTTCGTCGATCTCGCCGACGGTGGTTCTCGAACACGGCAGGTTCGCCTTTGCGCTCGGCTCGCCCGGTGGCGCGACGATCGTCACCACCGTGCTGCAGACCCTGCTCAACCATGTGGACCGCGGTATGCCGCTGGCGGCCGCGATCGCCGCGCCGCGCGCCAGTCAGCGCAATGCCGCGGTCACCGAGCTGGAGCCCGCCCTGTGGGACAGCCCGGTGCGCCGTCAACTGGAGGCCAGGGGCCAGGTGTTCAAGCTGAATCCGGAGATCGGTGCCGCCACCGGCGTCCAGCGATTGCCGGACGGCCGGTGGCTGGCCGCCGCCGAGAAGGTGCGGCGCGGTGGTGGTTCGGCGATGGTGGTCAGCCCAGCAGGGCGATGATCGCGTCCGTGCTGTCGGTCTCGGCCAGCCGGGGCAGGCTCTTCTCGACGCTGACCCGGTGCGCCTCGGGGTCGAGGTCGGTGACGGCATCGGTGGCGACCGTCACGTGGTAGCCGTGCTCATGGGCGGCGCGGGCGGTGGATTCCACCCCGGCGCTGGTCGTGATGCCCGCGAGCACGATCTGGGTCACACCCCGGCGGCGCAGCTGGAGGTCCAGGTCGGTGGCGTGGAAGGCGCCCCAGGTGTGTTTGGTGATCACGATGTCGCCGTCCTGCCGGTCGAGTTCGGACCGCAGGTCGGCGAAGTCGGCCGGGGGCTCGCCACGGCGCAATGGCGCCTCCGAGCGGCCGGGGGCGCCGGGGCCCACGACGCGGACCAGCACCACCGGCAGGCCGTGCTCGCGGAAGGAGGCGGCCAGCCGCGCGCCGCGGGCGACGACCTCGTCGGCGGGGTGCACGGTGGGGAGGGCGGTGATGCCCTTCTGAAGGTCGATGAGGACCAGGGCGGTCTGTGGATCGAGAGTGGTGGCAGACATGACGCCACCCTAAAATAAAGAAAGGAAAACTTGCAAGATTCGCTGTTGAAGCTGTCGAGGTGGAACGCGCCCGCCCGTCACCCGACCACCACCCCTCATGGACGGCGCTACGCGCCGACCCGTTCTCCTCGCGCCGGTCTTGCCTCGGCGGGTGGCGGGTCCTACGGTCGCATCCACACGTGGATCTACGCGCGTCAGCCCGGCCGAATCCCCGGCAGAGGAGCAGCTTGTGACCCAACTCGTCCGCGCCGCACTGGTCCAGGCCACCTGGACCGGCGACACCGAATCGATGATCGCCAAGCATGAGGAGCACGCCCGCGCCGCCGCCGCCCAGGGCGCGAAGGTGATCGGCTTCCAGGAAGTCTTCAACGCCCCCTACTTCTGTCAGGTGCAGGAGAGCGAGCACTACCGCTGGGCCGAGCCCGTGCCCGACGGGCCGACCCTGCGCCGGATGCGTGAACTCGCCCGGGAGACCGGCATGGTGATCGTGGTGCCCGTCTTCGAGGTCGAATCCTCCGGCTTCTACTACAACACCGCCGCCGTCATCGACGCCGACGGCAGCTATCTGGGCAAGTACCGCAAGCACCACATCCCACAGCTCAAGGGATTCTGGGAGAAGTACTACTTCAAGCCGGGCAACCTCGGCTGGCCCGTCTTCGACACGGCCGTGGGCAGGGTCGGCGTCTACATCTGCTACGACCGCCACTTCCCCGAGGGCTGGCGGCAACTCGGCCTGAACGGCGCCCAGCTGGTCTACAACCCCTCCGCCACCTCGCGCGGGCTCTCCGGCCACCTCTGGAAGCTCGAACAGCCCGCCGCCGCCGTGGCCAATGAGTACTTCATCGCCGCCATCAACCGCGTCGGCCGGGAGGAGTACGGGGACAACGACTTCTACGGCACCTCCTACTTCGTCGACCCGCGCGGCCAGTTCGTCGGGGCCCTCGCCAGTGACAGCAAGGAGGAACTGGTCGTCCGCGACCTCGACTTCGCCCTCATCGACGAAGTGCGGCGGCAGTGGGCCTTCTACCGCGACCGCAGGCCCGACGCCTACGACGGGCTGGTCCGGCCGTGACCTCCCTCCATGAGCGCCACCGGGCCGTGCTGCCCGACTGGCTCGCCCTCTACTACCGTGAGCCCCTCGAACTCACCCGGGGCGAGGGCCGGCACGTCTGGGACGCCGAGGGCCGGCGCTACCTCGACTTCTTCGGCGGCATCCTCACCACCATGACCGCCCATGCGCTGCCCGGGGTCACCCAGGCGGTCAGCGAGCAGGCCGGGCGCATCCTGCACACCTCCACCCTCTATCTCGACCGGCACCTGGTCGAACTGGCCGAGCGCATCGCCGCCCTCTCCCGGATCCCCGACGCCCGCGTCTTCTTCACCACCTCCGGCACCGAGGCCAATGACACGGCCCTGCTCCTGGCCACCACCCACCGGCGCTCCAACCAGGTCCTGGCGATGCGCAACAGCTATCACGGCCGCTCCTTCTCCGCGGTCGCCATCACCGGCAACTCCGCCTGGTCACCCACCAGTCTGTCGCCGCTGCAGACGCTGTATGTGCATGGCGCGGTGCGCTCGCGCGGCCCCTATGCCCACCTGTCCGACGGGCAGTTCATCGAGGCCTGCGTCGCGGACCTGGAGGATCTGCTCGGCCAGACCCATGGCAGGGTCGCCGCGCTGATCGCCGAACCCGTGCAGGGCGCCGGCGGGTTCACCGCGCCGCCGGACGGGCTGTACGCGGCGTTCCGCGAAGTCCTCGTCCGGCACGGCATCCTGTGGATCACCGATGAGGTCCAGACCGGCTGGGGCCGTACCGGCGACCACTTCTGGGGCTGGCAGGCACACGCCGAGAACGGCCCGCCCGATCTGCTCACCTTCGCCAAGGGCATCGGCAACGGCATGTCCATCGGCGGGGTCGTCGCCCGCGCCGAGATCATGAACTGCCTGGACGCCAACTCCATCTCGACCTTCGGCGGCAGCCCCGTCACCATGGCGGCCGGCCTCGCCAACCTCAACCACCTGCTGGAGCACGACCTGCAGGGCAACGCCCGGCGGGTGGGCGGCCTCCTCATCGAGCGGCTGCGCGCCGTCGCCGCCGGGCTCCCGGTGGTCCGCGAAGTGCGCGGCCGCGGCCTGATGATCGGCGTCGAGCTGGTGGAGGAGGACGGCACGCCCTCTCCGCACGCCGCCTCCCTCGCCCTGGAACACGCCCGTGAGCTCGGCCTGTTGCTCGGCAGGGGCGGCCGCGAGGGCAACGCCCTGCGCATCGCCCCGCCGCTGAGCCTCACCGTCGCCGAGGCCGAGGAGGGCGCGGCACTGCTCGAGGAGACCCTGCGCCAGGTGCAGTACACCATCGGCGGAAAGGAACTGCCATGACCAGGATCCTCATCCGGGGCGGACTGGTCATCACCGCCGCCGAGGAGACCCCCGCGGACGTCCTCGTCGAGGACGGCAGGGTCGCGGCGCTGGCCGCACCCGACAGCACCTGGGCCCAGGGCTGGACGGCCGACCGCACCATCGACGCGACGGGGAAGTACGTCATCCCGGGCGGGGTCGACGCACACACCCACTTCGAGCTCCCCTTCGGCGGCACGTCCTCCTCCGACACCTTTGAAACCGGCACCCGCGCCGCCGCCTGGGGCGGCACCACCACCGTCGTCGACTTCGCCGTACAGACCCGCGGCCAGGCCCTGCGCGAAGGGCTGGACGCCTGGCACGCCAAGGCCGAGGGCAACTGTGCGATCGACTACGCCTTCCATATGATCCTCTCCGATGTGAACGAGAACTCGCTCAAGGAGATGGACCTGCTGGTCTCCGAGGGATGCACCTCCTTCAAGCTGTTCATGGCCTACCCCGGCGTCTTCTACAGCGACGACGGACAGATCCTGCGGGCCATGCAACGCGCCGCGGGCAACGGTGGGTTGATCATGATGCATGCCGAGAACGGCATCGCCATCGACGTCCTCGTCGAGCAGGCCCTCGCCGCGGGCCGCACCGCACCCCGCCACCACGGGGAGGTCCGCAGGACGCTGCTGGAGGCCGAGGCCACCCACCGCGCCATCCAGCTCGCCCGGGTGGCCGGCAGCCCCCTCTATGTGGTCCATGTCTCCGCCGAGGAGGCCGTCACCGAGCTCGCCCTGGCCCGCGACCGGGGACTGCCGGTCTTCGGCGAGACCTGCCCGCAGTACCTCTTCCTCTCCACCGACAACCTCGCCGAGCCGGGCTTCGAGGGCGCCAAATACGTCTGCTCCACACCCCTGCGGCCCCGGGAGCACCAGGAGGCGCTCTGGCGCGGACTGCGCACCAATGACCTCCAGGTGGTCTCCACCGACCACTGCCCCTTCTGCTTCGCCGGCCAGAAGGAGCTCGGCCGGGGCGACTTCTCCAAGATCCCCAACGGGCTGCCCGGGGTGGAGAACCGGATGGACCTCCTCCATCAGGCCGTGGTGGACGGGCATATCAGCCGCCGCCGCTGGATCGAGATCGCCTGCGCGGCGCCCGCCCGGATGTTCGGCCTGGCTCCCGGCAAGGGCACCATCACCCCCGGCGCGGACGCCGACATCGTCGTCTACGACCCGCACGCCCGGCAGGTCATCTCCGCCGGGACCCACCATATGAACGTCGACTACTCGGCCTACGAGGGCAAACGGATCACCGGACAGGTGGAGACCGTCCTCTCGCGCGGCGAAGTCGTCATCGACCAGCGGCAGTTCACCGGTCACGCCGGACACGGCCGCTATGTACCCCGCGCCACTCTCTCCCTGTAAGGAGCACCAGCGTTGGACTTCGGCCTCGTTCTGCAGACCGACCCGCCCGCCTCCGCCGTCGTGGAACTGATGCGCCGCGCCGAACGGGTCGGCTTCCGCTACGGCTGGACCTTTGACTCCGCCGTGCTGTGGCAGGAGCCCTTCGTCATCCACAGCCGGATCCTGGAACACACCGAACGGCTCATCGTCGGGCCCATGGTCACCAACCCCTCCACCCGCACCCCCGAGGTCACCGCCTCCACCTTCGCCACGCTCAACGACATGTACGGCAACCGCACGGTATGCGGCATCGGCCGCGGTGACTCGGCGATGCGGGTCGCCGGGCGCAGGCCCAACACCCTTGCCGCGCTGCGGGATTCCCTGCGCATCATCCGCGACCTGGCCGAGGGGCGGGAGGCGGACATCGGCGGGACGCGGCTGCGGCTGCCCTGGGTGCGAGGCGGGCGGCTGCCGGTGTGGATGGCGGCGTACGGGCCCAAGGCGCTGGCCCTGGCCGGGCAGGAGGCCGATGGGTTCATCCTCCAGCTCGCCGACCCCTTTCTGACCGAATGGATGATCAAGGCGGTACGGACCGCCGCGGCCGACGCGGGCCGCGACCCCGCCTCCCTCACCATCTGCGTGGCCGCCCCCGCGTACGTCGGGGACGACCTGGCCCATGCGCGCGAACAGTGCCGCTGGTTCGGCGGCATGGTCGGCAACCATGTCGCCGACCTGGTGGCCCGTTACGGCGAACACTCCGGCATGGTGCCGGAGGCCCTCACCGCCTACGTCAAACGGCGCGCGGGCTATGACTACAGCCACCACGGGCGGGCCGGGAACCCGTCCACGGACTTCGTACCCGACGAGATCGTGGACCGCTTCTGCGTGCTGGGACCGCTGTCCGCACACCGGGAACGGCTGGAGCGGCTGCGGGAGTTGGGGGTGGACCAGTTCGCGCTGTATGCGATGCACGATGCGAAGGAGGCGACCATCGACGCGTACGGGGGGCTCATCGCGGAGCTGGGGTAGCGGGGCCCGCCCGGGGACACCCCCTACGGCACCCGGGCGGTCCACTCGGGGGAGCTGAACTTCGCCGCCGCCAACTCCTCGGCCCGGGCCAGCTCTTCGGGGCTGACGGAACCCTCCGTCAGCCCGTACCGCCCCCGGAAGGACTCGATCATCTTCTCGATGACCGCCGTCCGCGGCAGCCCGGTCTGCCGGCGCAGCGGATCCACCCGCTTCTTGGCGCTCCTGGTGCCCTTGTCCGACAGCTTCTCCTGGCCGATGCGCAGCACCTCGAGCATCTTGTCGGCGTCGATGTCGTACGCCATGGTCACATGGTGCAGCACGGCCCCGGCACCCCCCACCAGCCGCTTCTGCGCGGCACCCGCGATCTTCCCGGACTCGGTGGCGATGTCGTTGAGCGGCTGGTACCAGGCCTTGACGCCCAGGCCCGCCAGGGCGCCGAGCACCCAGTCGTCCAGATACGCGTAGCTGTCCGCGAAGGACAGCCCGTGCACCAGCGCCTCCGGTACGCACAGGGAGTAGGTGATGGTGTTGCCCGGTTCGCAGAACATCGCTCCGCCGCCGCTGATCCGGCGCACCACCGTGATGCCGTGCCGGGCGGCGCCCTGGGGATCGACCTCGTTGCGCAGTGACTGGAAGCTGCCGATGACCACCGCGGGGGAGCCCCACTCCCACACCCGCAGGGTCGGCGGCCGCCGGCCGGCCGCCACTTCCGCGGTCAGCACCTCATCCAGCGCCATGTGCAGGGCGGGGGACTGCGGCCCGTCGTGGATCAGTTGCCAGTCGTAGGTGTGCATGCGGTGCAGCAGGGGACGCCAGGTTTCGCCGAGGGGGGTTTGCGGACCCGACGCGGACTCAGTGGACTCGTGTATCACGACACCACCCTAAGCCGGGTCGCCGGGTCCAGCCCCTGGCGGACGTCCTCGACAGCGTGGTCCGACTCATGGCTGTAGAGCCATGTCACCCTCCCGTCGCGCTGCTGGTCGAGGACGACCTGGGTGTTCTTCTCCGAGACGCCGTGCGGACGTGCGGCTCCAGTAGCCCGCGCCGGCCGTAAACGGCTGGCGCGGCATTCGGATACGGCGGATGATTCGCAAGGTCCGGCTCGCTGAGACCCTCTCCACCTCTCTGGGGGAAATCGTGATGACCGTTGCCGTGTCCGAGCCGCCCGGACCCCGGCCCGAAGTCCGCGCAGAGGCCGGGGTGCTGCGGGGCAGCCGGGAAGCGGGTGTGGCGGTCTTCCGCGGTATCCCGTTCGCCGAGCCTCCGGTCGGCGTGTTGCGATTCGCCGCGCCGCGGCCGGTACCGGGCTGGAGCGAAGTGCGCGAGGCCGTCTCGTACGGTCCGCCGCCCCCGCAGGCCGGTCTGTTCGGCATGGACGCGCTGTCGCAGGACGCGCTGGGCCACGACTGGCTGACGGTCAACGTCTGGTCGCCCGAACCCTATCCGGGCGCAGGGCTGCCGGTGATGGTGTGGATCCAGGGTGGAGCCTACGTGTTCGGCATGTCCGGCCTCCCCGAGTACGACGGTGGCCGACTCGCTCGGGACGGTGACGTCGTGGTGGTGACGTTCAACTACCGCGTGGGTATGGAGGGCTTCGGGAAGATCGAGGGGGCTCCCCCCAACCGGGGTCTCCTGGACCAGGTTGCTGCTCTGGAGTGGGTGCGCGACAACATCCGGGCCTTCGGCGGTGCCCCCGACCGGGTCACGGTCTTCGGCCAGTCGGCGGGTGGGGGATCGATCGCCGCGCTGCTGGCGATGAGCCGTGCGGCCGGACTTTTCCGACGGGCCGTCGCGCAGAGTGTGCAGGGCACGTTCTTCTCACCGGAGCTTGCCTCGGATATCGCTGCCGCCTGCGCCGCCGAACTGGGGCTGCGGCCCACGGTGGCCGACCTGTCCGGCGTTGCCCCGCACCAGCTGTCCGCTGCGGGTGACGTGCTCAGCGCCAAGATGGACCAGTGGGCGGAACGCTGGGGGCTGCCCGCGCACAGGACGATCCCCTTCTCGCCTGTCGTCGATGGCGAGGTCCTGCCCTGCACCCCGTGGCAGGCCCTGTCCGACGGCGGCGGTCGCGATATCGAGCTCCTCGTCGGCCACACCCGCGAGGAGCACCGCCTGTTCACCGCGATCACCGGCCTGCTCGGCGGGGTGAGCGAGGAGCAGGCGGTGTCCGCCCTCCGCGTCTTCGCCCCGGGCCCGGACGGCGCGCGCCGCTACCGCGATGCCTTCCCGACGGCGGGCCCGGACGAGCTGTACGAACTGGTCCATTCTGACTGGCTGTTCCGCATGCCGACGCTCCACCTCGCCCAGGCCCAGGCGGCCGCCGGCGGCCGCGTGCACGTTTACGAGCTGACCTGGCTGGCCCCGGGCATGGGCGGCACCCTTGGCGCCTGCCACGGCCTCGATGTCCCCCTCGTCTTCGGCAACCTGGACCGAGGCCAGCCTGCCATGCTGATCGGTGAAGCGCCTTCCCCGGAGGCAGAAGCCCTGTCCACCCACATGCGCGCCGCATGGACGTCATTCGCTGCCCACGGCGACCCAGGCTGGCCCGCGTACGACACCGATCAGCGCCTCGTTCAGCTCTTCGACACCAGACCGGCTGTCGCCGCCTATCCGGAAGAGCCCTCCCGCCTGATCTGGCAGAACCACACCTTCCCCGTGCTGCCGCTGATCAGCCGGTAGCGCCGGCCGGCCTGAACAGAGAGGGTCCCGGAGACCTGGTCATCCTGGACTGGGAAAGTTACGGCGCCGCCAATCAGCGAGTACCTCGGACGACTCAGGCCGCCCACGGGGGGTTTGCGGACCCGACGCGGACTTCGTGGACCTGTGTATCACGACACCACGCCAAGCCGGGTCGCCGGGTCCGACTCGTGGGTACCGAGCCATGCCAAAGGCCTCGCCGTCAAACGCCATCCCCAGGGCGAAACGCCCGGATGCTGAACGGAAAATCGATCTTCGGGAGGGCAGACGGCAGCATCCGGGCCGC